>JAISFS010000017.1 GCA_031263485.1 Deltaproteobacteria bacterium
GCCGGTCCAGCGCAACGGTTCTGGCTCGCCTGGACAGGACTTCTGCGTCGCACCCCAACTTTCTTTCTCGCAGCCTGCGCCCCGTACCCTGGCCCAGGCCGCCGGTCTTTGGCGGACCAGCCCCCCTTCGCCTGATCAGAGTCCCGGTCTTTGGCGGACCCCGTCCCAGTCCTCGCCGGACACCTGTTCATGTACCTGGAGTTTAAGTTTCCATGACATGTGCTCTCGGATCCGGGGGTTCACGTTCAAGGGAAATGCACGAAATTATATTGGTCGTTTGTTAGCGAATTGAAAAGAGTATTTTTGAAAGAATGCTTGCGATTTGCTGGATTTCTGGACAGGAGTTTCACGATCGAAGTTTGATGTGCCTTCAGAATTATCGTGTGGATGCTCCGGCGTGCAGATTGCCGGCAGTCAGATGTGCTTGTCCACGCGGTGTTGAGAATCAGGTCCGGAACGCGCCTTATGCTGACAGTTTCGAAGCCTGACCAGGCAAATGCGTGACCCTCCGCCTTGGATATCTTCCGTTTGTTGTTATTGTAGTTATTGTTATTATTACCCGTCCAATGAAATGTCGGAATTTAGCTATCAATCCAAAGGTGAAAAGGTCGGGAAAACCCCCAAACATGGTATCTCCTCTCTATGATTCGCTAATGAAATATGGAAGATGATTCCGACATTTACATGGACGGGTAATATTATTTTTTGAAATAAATTTATCCCAAGCACTCGCTCCTCCCCGTCGTGTCATGCAGTCCGGGTGGGGCTTTAACAAAGGAGAGCGAAAGTGAAGTTCCCCATAAAACTTGCACTCGCGGTCCCGGTCGTCGTCGCGGCGTTCATGCTGGCCGCCTGCGGCGAGAGCCAGCCGCCCGCAGCCCAGAGCCCGCCGCCCGCTGTCTCCGCTCCTTCCGCCCCCGCCGCTCCGTCCGCTCCCCCGGCAGGAGACTCGGCACACTCGGGGGACTTCGCGCCGGCAGATCAGGTTTCAGGCGGTGGTTCGTCAGGAGCTTCCGAGTCGTCCGGGTCTTCGGCTTCTTCCGCTTCTTCAACCTCTTCGGCCACAGTAGAGGCTTCCGGCGCGTCCGATCAGGCAGCCGCCGGAGCCGCCGCTGGCGCGAAGGTGATACGGCCCATGAAGGTGGGCATGACCGTACAGGATCTGTCCAACCAGATTTTTGCCGGGGCATGCGACGCCCTGGAGAAGCTCGTGAAAGGAAACGGGGGCGAGTTCACCTATCTTGATTGCAAGTCCAACGTCTCAGCCCAGGTGGGGCAGATCGAGAACTTCGTGGCGAGCGGGGTGGACATCATAGTCATACAGCCTGCCGAGGCAAACGCGGTGGAGGCTCCCCTTGCCGCGGCACGTGCCAAGGGCATCAAGGTCTACTGCTGGGACGAGGACATCGAGAACGCCGATCTTAACTGGCTCATAGACAACTACGAGCTGGGCCGCATGATAGGCAAGGCTGCGGCTGACTGGATCAAGCTGAAGTACGACGGCAAGGTGGACGTGGCAATTCTCGACTATCCCCAGCTCGAGATCCTTCTGAAGCGAGGGAACGGCATAGCCGCCGCCATATCCGAGTACGCTCCCGAGGCAACGGTGGTCGCCCGTGACTCAGCCATCAACCCCACCGAGGGCATGAGCAAGACGGAGACCTTCCTCCAGGGCCATCCTGAGATCCGCGTCATAGCGGCTATCGGCGGCGGAGGGGCGATAGGGGCCAACGAGGTCGTGAAGGGTTCCGGGAAGCCCATTGACGAGTTCGGGATCTTCGCGGCGGACGCCACGCCCGAAGAGCTGGTGGCCATGAAAAACGGCGAGGCCGTGCGCTACAGCATCCTCATAACTGGCGGCCCGAAGGAGATAGCGGCGGAGATCTACCGCTGGATATCGCTTATGTACGACGGAAAGCCTTTTGACAGGCGTGTGTACCGGGAGCTCATACCGGTCACCCCGGAGAACCTCGACAAGTACTACGGCAAATAGCCCCCCCATCGTACGCGGCAGTTTTCGAGGCACGAGGATCTGGGAAGCGTTGGCCTGGATGACCGACATGCCGAAAGCCATTGTCTCGACTTTCGGTCCGCCTGTCGGTCTCTGACTCAGGTTCCGACAGTCGTGTCGGCATGACGCAAGTCAAGGCTCTGTCAGCCTGCTCAGCGTTCAGAGAATCAAGTCAGTGATTGCAGGTCATGACTGCCGCAAATCAAGGCTAAGACCAGCGGACCGGTGTTCCGTAAATTCAGGCAAATCATTGCAGTACCGGCTGGACCGGTGTTCCGGAAAACCTTGCAGTGCCGGCTGGACCTATGTTCCGCAAATCCAGGCAATGACAACCGGAACTGTATTCCGCAATCCATGATCTGACCGGCGGAGCTGCCAGGCTTGACATCCCGTCGCTCAGGCAATGCCCCAAACCGGTGCTGGCTCACAAACGCAGGACACTTGCGAATTCTCCGCCGTGGCCCGGAGGAATGCTTGCGCGTCCTCCGGGGCGGCGGTCGGGGATCCATGCTCCCTGCTGTCACCAGCTGTCCTTTACAGAAACAGGCGAAACGAACATGGACATGAAATTGAATCCTCACTGGACCGGCCTCGACGGCATCGGGGACGGTATCGCGGCAGTACCCGGAACGGACCAAGATACGGGCGTTTCCGGTACCTGCGAACTTGCCGGCTCCCCCAGCTCCTGTCAGGACCGTGTTGTTCCTGGCAACCTGTCCCAACCTTTTGATTCAGACATTTCCGGAATGTCATGCCTCCCTTCGATCTCTGATTCACCTGCGTCCTCAGGCATTAGCTCCTATTCCGTCTTGCGTCCCGCTTTTCCCTCAGTTTCCGGTTCGTCCTTTTCTTCTGTTACTTCAATTTCTTCAATTTCTGCCTCTTCACCACTACCGCCTACATCGTCATCATCCATCGCCTTCTCCTCCCCCTCCCAGTCGCCATCGTCATCATCCATCGCCTTCTCCTCCCCCTCCCAGTCGCCATCGTCATCATCCATCGCCTTCTCCTCCCCCTCCCAGTCGCCATCGTCTTCATCAATCGCCCTCTCCCCCCTCTCCCAGTCGCCATCGTCATCAT
>JAISFS010000045.1 GCA_031263485.1 Deltaproteobacteria bacterium
TGGGTAAAGGGTGCGCAGCTGTGCAATGGTTTAAGGCTTTAGCGCAAGGATGCCAATGCGACGGCCGCATAAAGTTCCGCTTCCCTTTCGAGGTGGAGGGTTTTTGCAGTGGAATCAATCTTGATCGGTTTCCGGCTAATCCGGACCCTCCCGCACCTTTTCGGACCATTATCCTCTCGGAAGCTGACATAAACATGAAGTCTGCGGAAATAGTCGTCGAGCTCAAAGGAGGTTGGAGCCGGATCATAGCGAATCACCCGTCTGAAATCGAACCGTCGAGCTTATAGTTGAGAATATTCCGCAAGAAGGGGGAGTGAAGCGCCGGAAAGGACGCCCTTTGACCAAAACGTGTCGGAAATGCCCGTTATTTCCCTGACTGTTGACACGTTTCTCCCGCCGCCGACTCGTGCTGCCTTGTTTAGACGTTTCCGCGCCATGGTTCGCCAGAGGCCGATTGCAACGACTGTCATCCTGATCGCGAGAGTCGCCCGCCTCTGCCCCCTGACCCTGAGCCGCCTCAAGCCCGGCTTGTTTCTCATGAGGCTATTCGGGGACTCGCCGCCGGCACGTGACCGCACAATGCCCCGGCCTCCTTCGTCTTTCTGTCATCCCGTCGAATGTCGCCAAGCGTCTTCGGGCCATCGGCGGGCGAGCCGCCCATCCCCCGGCATCCGCCAGGCGCCGGGCCAGTCGCTGGCAGGCCGGGCGTTAGGGAAGACGAGCCCGTCGATGGGCCGCCGTCCTTCCCCGCGCCGCGGCAGGAGGGAATTTCGGCAACGGGTGCCTGCGGATGGACGCGTTACCCGGAGACTGGAACGTCGCCTGTTCCTACTGCCTTTCTGCCCCCTCGGCGGGAGCCTTGCCGGAACCCGGCGAAACAAGCGTTTAGGCTCGCTCACTGGCAATCGGGAGAGATTTCTCGCTTCCTTGATGCGTGTCCGCCAGCCAGACATGATGCGTGTCCGCCAGCCAGACATCGCCTCCACACATCGCCTCCACACATCGCCTCCACTCATCGGCGGCGGCCCGGATGCCCCCGGCAAGCGCCTCGCCGTCGCGCATGTGCGCCCCTTCATATTGATTCGATTGAAAAAACCCCTCCTAACCTCATGGCAGTCATTTTTGGGCAAAGTGTCTGGGTAAAGGGTGCGCAGATGGACGGCAGTTTAAGGCTTCAGCGCAAAGGCGCCAATGCGATGGCCGCATGCTGCTCCGCTTCCCTGTAGATGGGGATGGTTTTTGCAGTGGAATCGATATGGATGCGGAACGTGCAGCGGGAGTGCCCCGGGGCACGACCTTGTCGAAAAGGTGGTTCAGGTCGAACGCCTCGGCCAGCTGGACCCGGTATACCTTGCCCTTGCGGCCGCCGTACGTGACTCCGGGGGCGAAGACGCTCGGGCGCTAGCCGGAGCCAAACTCCTGCGGGGGCTTAAGCTCGACCCTTGGGCATCCCCTTCCCCCACACCCGGAATCACGTCGCGCCGCTCACCTGGGATCATCTCCATGATGCCGAATATCCCCATGCCGGAAATCTCGGGGATGCCCCTGAACCCCGTCGGCGGCGAAGAGGTTTCGTTTGCCACGTCGTTGAAGGCCTGCGTGTGGTTCCTGGGAGCCTGTTGCATAAAGGGTTTTGATGAAGGGCATGATAACGAATGCGGCAGACAAGAGGTTACCCACCCGCAACTGACTGAATCATGGATATGCTGTCGCGATTTATGCAACAGGCCCCTGGGCTTCACGAGGCGGCAGACACCGCCGAACTTGAGGTATCTGTCCGCATGCTCGGCCCCGATGCCGACGAACCGCTAGGTTAACCCCTTTCCGAGATCCCTCAGGAACGTCCAGCCGACATCCTCGAAGAAGCGCCCCTGGCGCGGGCCCTTATGCCGGTCAGGAAGCGGCAGGGATCATCATGAAGGCCGGCTTCCTGTTACCGTACCTGGCCTGCCGCTCCGGGACCAGGTCGTTAGGGATCGCGACGTCGAGGCCGAATTACACGGGAATCTCATGAAGCGTCGACATGGAGCGCTTAAGACGATTGTCCCCCTATTCCCCATCGTCATCGTGAATGAAGGGCGAGATATTGTCCCAGATCCGCGAAAACGACATGTCATCGTCTCGCCGTTCGTATTCGTGGCCGTCCTCGTCGTCATTGTCCGACCCGGGTATGACGTAGTCGAGAAAGGTCACGCGGTAAAGGTCCCCCATGCCCCCCACTGCCGACTAGCCCGCCGACTGGGGGCGGATTTCGGCAGACCGCTTGAGGAGCGCCTCGCCCCCCGGACGGTCGCCGCGGAAGATCATGGTCGCCCCGGCCCCCGCCAGGGCGACGGAGAGGAAATCGTCGTCCCCGGGCAAGGCTGGATCCGGATCTTTCCGGGGAGGCGCGCCGTCAAGAAGCTTAATCATCTCCCGGTACGTCCCCTCGGCGCCCGGGATGTCCACGGCCCAGTATTGGGCCTGGGCGAGGAACGCCGAGGCCTCCAGGGCGTTCTGGGACGCCTCGCCCCGGAGGCGGACGTAGCGCTCCACCGCTCTCTTGAGCATCGGGAGCCCCTTGACGGCTTCGGCGGCGAACGTGAGGGTACGGCCTATCCGCAACTCCAGATCCGCCCTGGAGATCTCGTGGCGGTCGCCCAGGCCCTCCAGGGCCTCGAGGGCCAAGGCCCAGTGGGCGCAGGCGCCCGCCTCGTTCTTGTTGGTGAGAAGGAGATCGGCCGAACGGGAAAGCGAAACCGCCGTCTCCGGGTGGCGGCTGCCGAAGAGGTGCCTGCGAAGGGTAAGCGCGCGCAGGTAGAAGAAGGAGGCTATCTCGTGGCTCCCGTTCCGGACCAGGAACTCCGCCTGATCGAAGTTGCCCCTCGCATCCCCAGGGCCCGCCTCCGACATCGGACTCCCCATCAGCCAGACGCCAGAGAACATGAAGTCCATCGATGCCTTTTCGAGGTCGTCGGAGAAGTACGTTTTGACGCCGGCGGCGGCGGAGCCCGCGCGGCAGCGGAGCTGTTCACCCTCCTGGCCTTCCGGCGCGAGCCGCTCAAGCGTGCGGAAAAGCCGCACCGCGGAGATGGCGTCCTCCGCCGATGGTTCCGCAGGCCTCATGGGGACTATCCTGCCGTGGCCGCCCATCACCGCTAGACGCCGCGCCAGGCGCTCCTTGGCGGCAAGGGCGTCCGGGGCGCGGGCGCCCGCCTCCTTGTCCAGGCCCTCGACGGCTTCCCTCATAAGGGAGAACGCCTCGCCCTCGGCGCCCTTGCCGCCGGTGTCCCAGAGCTCGGCGCCCAAAAGCGAGCGGAGGGCGAGCGCCTCCAGGGAACGGGGCCCCGGCCCGCCGGGCCCTTCCGCCGCGGCCAGCCTGGCCCTGAGCTCGTCGGAGGAGGGGAAGGGGTCCTTTTCGGCCCCTGCCAGGTGGCCCGGGTACAGGGCATCCCCGAGGGAGCGGATCGGCCGGGATGGCCCGCCTCCGAGCGCTCCGGGCCTGGCCTGGCTTCTCTCCAGCGTCTCTTCGGCGAACGCCAGCTCCATCTCCATCCCCCTCTTCCAGTCCCGTTCCCTGTCTTCCTCGTTCCCGGGCATGAGGGGGTTCCAGAGGCCGGAGGAAGTCGGGGGGGCGGCGTAGGCGTCCTTCAGCCCCGCCAGCGCCCCTGCGGCGACGGAGGCCGCGACGGGCCCGGTCACCTTCTTGCGCTCGACCTCCTCCTCGGGCGGGCCTTCGTTGAAGTCCACGAGCGCCCTCGCCGAACGCGTCAAGGCCGCCCAGACCCGGGGATCGTCCTCGCCGAAGACCAGCCGGGCCAAGACGCGCGTCCCGTCCCAGAGGTGGGTCGCGGCGAGCATGTCACGTTCAGCGGTCTTCTCCTCCGCAGTCAGGCGTTCCAGTTCCAGGAGCTGCCCCATGGGCGGGAAGTCCCACTCCGCCCAACCCTTCGGGAGCTGAGGGCCCTTGAGCGGCGAGTCGCCCTCGGACGCCCTGGCGGCGCCTTCCCTGCCGGAGGCGCGCTGCCTGCCGGGGCCCTTTCCCTCGGGAGAAGGCTTTTTCGTAGCCGGACCCTCGCCTTTGCCGGAGGCCGCTCCCTTCCCGGAGGCCGCTCACTTCACCGAGGCCGAGCCCTTGCCCGAGGCCGAGCCCTTGCCCGGGCCGCTGTCGCCCGTCTTCCTCGGGGAAGCCAAGGCCGTCCCGCAGCCGAACAGCATGTCGGCTATGGCTATCGGGGCAACCGCTAGCAGTGCAAGAAAAAAACATGAAGGCATGGCAGGACTCCTTAGGGATGGATTTCCGGGTATGAAAGATCCAGGGGCACTGGAGAGGGAGAGGGGCCGCAGTCATACGTCTGCGGTCAGGGCGGCAAAACGCGGCTTTGAGCGGAAAGCCGCGGTCAGGACGCTTACCGGTCCGGCTGAACGGGTTACGGCCCAAAATATCTTCACGTTCTTGCATCGGATCCGGAAAAGCCCGCAGCCGTCGCCGCGGAGAAAGTGCTTCCGCTATGCATGCCGGGCACGGCACTCCCCGGCGAATTATGCCGGGACAGAGGAGCATCGACGGCGGTCGGCTTACAGCCTTAGCCGTCGAGTCATACTGAAGCCGCCTATCCCGCCGCCTGAATCTTGGGGCGAGAGGGACATGGGCCGAACAGCACATGGAGGGGAGGCGGCTCCAGCTTCCGCGGAACCTCGGGATGTCGCTCACGATCTCCGGAAACGGTTTAATGGTCCGCTTTTCCCCGGATCTTACAAGGGTGAGCAGGCGCCGCCGAGAGGGATCCCGCGCGGAATCGCGACAATCCGGCTTGTCTGAAAATTGCGAGGTAAACGGCGTTCCGGCGCCCCACGCTTCATCGTCCTCCCTTTCGCCAACGCCGTCATAATCACCATCGCCGTCGTCGTCTATATCATCGCCAACGTCATAATCATCGCCTTCGCCGTCTTAATCGGTGTCATAGTCGTCGCCTTCGCCGTCTTATTCGTCGTCATCATCGCCGTCGTCACCGCCATCGTAATCGTCATCGTCGTTGCCGTCATCGTAATCGTCATCGCCGTCACCGCCGCCGAAATCGACGCCTTCGTAATCATCGTCATCGTCCAGTATCTTCACGATGCCGCCATGGTCGAACTGGCGAAACATTTCCGCCATGTTCCTAAAGGTGAAGCCGCTCTCGAGGCCGGTGCCGAGCCCGACCGACCGCTTGATAAGCGCCCTGCCCCCGGCGGTTTCCCCGCAGGCAATCGCCGCCGCCCCGGCCCCGGCCAGGGCGACGGAGAGGAGATCCTCGTACGGGGCCAGGGCCGGATCCGGGTCGCTCACGGGAAGCACGCCGTCCAGAAGCTTCACGATCCTCATGTACGCCTTCCCGGAGCGGCGGACGTCCATGGCATGGTAGTGGGATATGCCGATGAAGGCCGCGGCCTCCAGGGCGTGCTGGGACATCTCCCCCCGGACGCGGCGGTAGCGTTCCTCCGCTCTCTCGAGTATCGGGATCGCCTGGAGGGTTTCTGCCTCCAACATGACGGTCCGGCCTAACCGGAACTCCAGATCGGCCCTGAAGAACTCGTAGCGGTCGCCACGGCCCTCCAGGGCCTCGAGGGCGAGGGCCCAGTTGGCGCAGGCGCGCCCGACCTTCCCGTCGGAGTTCAGGGCGTCGCCCATGCGCCCCAGGGTGACCGCCACCTCCGGGTGGGACCACCCGAGGAAGAACCTGCGCAAGCCGAGCGCGAAGAAGAAGTGACGCTCGGCAATCGCGGCCGCCCCGTCATGGAGCATGAACTCGGCCACATCGAAGCTGCACCTCGCCGCCTCCAGTTCCTCATCTTTCCCTGAACCCTTTGAGAGCAGCCTGTTGGCGGCGAACGCCAGATCCATAGCCGCGTGACCCTGGCCCTCGTCCAGGCCCAAGGAAAGGCCGGCGACCGCGATGGCGGCGCGGCGGCGGAGCCGCTCCCCCTCCGGACCGGCGGGGGCCAGCTTCAAGAGGCTGCGGAACAGGTTCCGCGCCGAGGTCCTGTCCGCGCGCGGGCGAAGCACGAAATGAGCGGGAGGGACGCTGCCGTAGCCGACCATCCCCCCCAGCCTCCTGGCCAGGCTCTCCTTGGCGGCCAGGGAGTCCCGGTCGCGGTCGCCCGCCGCCCGGTCCAGGCCCGCGGAAGCCTCCCGCATCAGGGAAATCGCCTCTTCCGCCGCTTCCTCCCTGCCGTCGGTGTCCCAGAGCTCCGCGCCCAAAAGCGAGCGGAGGGCGAGTTCCTCGCGGGACCCGGCACCCGGACCGCCGGGGCCTTCCGCCGCTTTCCACCTGGCCCGCAGCTCATCGAAGGAAGGGAAGGGATCCTCGGCGGAGGGAGCCTCCCCGATCCCTTCCCGGTCGCCCGGATACATGGCCTCCGCAAGGGAACGGAGAGGGGGGGCGGGCTCGCCCCGGGAGAGCCCGGATCCGGCAGGGAGCCTTGCCAGCGTCCCCTCGGCGAATGCCAGCTCCCTGTCCCGCCTCTTCTCCCAGTCCCCCGGCATGTCCCCCCGTTCCCAGGGCAATGAAGGCTTCCAGAGGCGGGAATCCGGCGGGTGCGCGGCGAAGGCTTCCTCCAGGCCCGCGCGCGCCCCCGCGGCGACGGAGGACGCGGCGGGGGCGACAAACTTCCTGATTCTGCCCGAATCCGGATCGCCCGGGCCGTCGTTCAAGATCGCCAGCGCACCCGCGGAACGTGACAGGGACGCCCAGACGCGGGGATCGCCCGGGCCGAAGAGCAACAGGGCCAGGGCGCGCAACTCATCCCAGGCGTGGGCGGCCTCGAGCAGCTTCCCGTCCGAGACCATCGACTCGGCCAAATGACGCTGGGACTCCAGGATCTTCTCCATATGCGGGAAGTTCCATTCCGGCCAACCCTCCGGGAGAGGGCGCCCGGACGGCGAATCGTCGCCACCCTTTACGGCGACTGACCGGAGGAAGGTCCCGGTCCCGGCGGGGCCCCTTTTCGAGGGGGGCTTATTCCCGCCCTTGCCTTTGCCCGGCCTCTTGCCTTTGGTCTTTCCTTTGCCCTTGCCCTGCTCCTTGCGCTTGCCCGGCCCCTTGCCCGACTTCCTCGGGGATGCCAGGGCCGTACCGCATCTGATCGTCAATGCGGCCAGGGCTACAGCGGCGATGAAGGCCAGGAAAAATAGGAGGGGTTGGAGATGCATGGAGGGGCTCCTGAAGGTGTCGGCCTCGGGCGCCTGAAGGGCGAGGGTGCTGCAAGGGGAAGCGGCGTCCTGCGGAGGACGGACCCGAACCGGGGGAAGACAGCTGCCTTGAGCGGTAAGCCGCCCCCTTTCGGCGGGAAACTCCGGGAGGATAGCACGGAAGGGCCCGCGCCGGGGAAAAATCGTACACTGCAGAACTGCCCCGGCAGGTCCATACGGATTTGCCGCCGGGCGCTCCCGGGACGTCAGGCGGGACGGCCGGGAACGGTAAGCGGCGCTGAAAGCCAGGGGAATACGGCGGATAAGGACATGGCGGATGAAGTATGGCCGGAAAGCCCGGGCCGCTGCACGATGAAAGCCCCGGAGGCCTCGACGCGCCGCAGGGCGGGGCGAAGGCCGCCGTGACGTGCCGCCAGAGCGCACGCTGTCGCCGCCGAGGCGCAGGTAGAACCGTGAACGGAGACGCCGCGGAGGGCGAAAGGGCCCTTCCCGGAAAAGCCCTCGGAAAGCTTCCTGCCGGTTCTGTCCCGCGCCTTCCGCATGGCGGCCAGGACGAGGCCAGGCGGCGGACCGATGCGGCCTTCCGGTTCCGGTCCCTGAGTTTTCGAGTCCATGCGCCGGAACCCGCCGGCCGCCGCCTCCCGAGCATCCTCCCCTCATCCCGCGCCGCCGTCGAAACCGCCGTCCCAGTTCCGGTCAAAAAACCCTTCGCCTTAGCCATCCTCGTGGCCGTGGCCGGCGTTCCCGTCCTTGTTCGCCCCGGGCACCATGTTTCCCAGCAAAAAAACCGAACGGTACAGATCGCCCATGCCGACCACTGACGACATGCCCGCGTCCCGGGGACGGAACTCGGCCGACATCTGGCCGATCCCGGAAAACTTGCCCGTGTCCCGGGGACGGAGCTCGGCCGATCTCTGGAGAAGAGCCTCGCCCCCCGGACGGTCGCCGCGGAAGATCGTGATCGCCCCGAGCCCGGCCAGGGCGGTGGAGAGGAGGTCGCCGTCCGAAGGCAAGGCCGGATCCGGGTCGATCCTGGGCGGCGCGCCGTCCAGATGTTTCACGATCTTCCTGTACGACTCCTCGGCGGCCGGGAAGTCCATGGCCCAGTATTGGGCCTGGCCGAGGAAGGCCGCGGCCTCCAGGGCGTTCTGGGACGCCTCGCCCCGGACGCGGCGGAAGCGCTCCTCCGCCCGCACGAGAATCGGGACCGCGCGGCCGCAGTCGCCCGCGAACAGGAAGCTGCGGCCTATCCGGAGTTCCAGGTCCGCCCTGGAGAACTCGTGACGGTCCCCCCGGCCCTCCAGGGCCTCGAGGGCCAGGACCCAGAAGCCGCAGGCGGGCCCCTCTGCCTTGAGTGAGGATAACCTGTCGCCCGTGCGGGCAAGGGAGAGCGCCGTCTCGGGGTGGCGGCCGCCCAAGAAGTACCTGCGCACGGCGAGGGCACGCGCCTGGAAGAACGAGCCTATCTCCGGGCTCCCGATCCGGTAAAGGATCTCCGCATAATCGAAGCCGCCCCTCGCCTCAGCCAGGTCAGCCGCCCCCGATATCGCCCTCTCCATCACCCAGGAGGACGAGAACATGAAGTCAGTCAATGCCTTCTCGAGGTCGTCCGCGATGTACAGGAAGAGGCCTGCCGCCGCAGAGCGCGCACGGCAGCGGAGATTCTCCCCCTCCGGGCCCTCGGGCGCGAAACTCTCGAGCCAGCGGAAAAGCCAGAGCGCGGCGTCGGAGTTCTCCGGCGCGGGGGCCTCGGAATTCAAGGGGACGATCCTGCCGTAGCCGCCCATCCCCGCGAGCCTCCGTGCCAGGCGCTCCTTGGCGTCCAGAGACTCCGGGGCCTCGGCGCCCGCCGTCTTATCCAGTCCCGCCGAGGCCTCCCTCATAAGGGAAAAGGCCTCGCGCTCGGCCGCCTTGCCGCCGAGGTCCCAGAGCTCCGCGCCCAATCGCGAACGGAGGGCGAGCGCCTCCGGGGACCCGGGCCCCGGCCCGCCGGGACCTTCCGCCTGGGCCAGCCTGGACCTTAGCTCGGCGGAGGAAGGGAAGGGATCCCTTGCGGCGTCCGCCAGGGTGCCGGGGTACATGGCCTCCGCGAGGGAGCGGATCGGCGCGGAGGGCCCGGACCGCCCCTGGCACCTTGCCAGCGTCTCCTCGGCGAAGGCCAGCTCCCTCTCCCGCACCCTCCCCCAGTCCCGTTCCCGGTCCTCCCCATTCCCGGGCACGGCGGAGTCCCAAAGGCCGGCGGAAGTCGGATGCGCGGCGTAGGCGTCCTTCAGGCCAGCAAGGGCCCCCGCGGCGACGAGGGCCATGGCTGGCCCGGCAACCTCCTTGACCATGAGCTCCTTACCGTCGGGCGGATCTGCGTTAAAGTCCGCGAGCGCCCTCGCGCAGCGGGCCATGGACGCCCACACCCGGGGATCGTCCCAGCCGAAGACCAGCCGCGCCAAGGCTCGCACCTCGTCCCAGCCGTGGGCCGCCCCGAGCGTGTCCCTTTCGGCGAGTTTCCCCTCGGCCACCAGGCGCATCATTTCCAGGATCGGCCCCATGGGCGGGAAGTTCCACTCCGGCCAGCCCTTCGGGAGCTTAGGCCGCTCGGTCTTCGGGCCGTCATCCTCCGGCTCCGCCGCGCCTCGCCTGCCGGAAGCCCGCGGCCCGTCACCGCCCTTTTTCCCGGATGACGGCTTTACCCCGAAAGCGCCCTTGCCCAGGCCAGCCGCCTTGCCGGGGCCAGCCGCCTTGCCGGGGCCAGCAGCCTTACCGGGGCCAGCCGCCTTGCCGGAGGCCTCTCCCTTGCCGGGGCCAGCCGCCTTGCCGGGGGCCTCTCCCTTGCCGGGGCCAGCCGCCTTGCCGGGGGCCTTTCCCTTGCCGGGGCCAGCCGCCTTGCCGGGGGCCTTTCCCTTGCCAGGCGCCTTTCCCTTGCCGGGGCCGTTGCCGCCCGCCTTTTTGGGGGAAGCCGAGGCCGTCCCGCATGTGATCGTCAATTCGGCAAAGGCGGCCTGGGCAACGACGAACAATGCCAGGGATAGACAGGAAAGCATGAATGGACTCCTTGGCGGGACGGCTTCGGACTCCTGCGGACGAAGGGCCGCTGGAGCCGACTAGGGCCCTGGGGAGAGGCGCCTGCGGCCCGGGATGTATGATACGGTTTAGAGCGAAAAGCGGCTCTTTTGGACGGGGAACTCTATGGAGGATATCACGGACGCGCGTCAATGAGAGAAAAAAATCTCCCCCCTACATGTTCGTGTTGATTGTCAACACCCCGGCGCCTGAAACCTTTTGGGGCATCACAATATGATGGACGTCCAAGGCCGTGACGCCCAAGAAAACGTTTCATGATAAAAACCTTCGCGCCGCATGCCGACCCGGCAAACTCTCGCGCCCCGCCAGCCCTACCGGACGCCGGTCGAGCCCGGAGGCACCGCGCCGCCCGCCGCGCCACGCGTCGGCACCCGCCACGCGTCGACACCGAAACGGGCCTTCCCCTGCCCCGGAGCCCAGCGGACGATGCCCGGCCAAAGCCCCGCCGACGACCGTCCGACCCGGGGACTCCGCAGGCGGACATGGCCGATACTCCTTCCCCGTTTCGGCCCGAAGGCCCGGTGAGCCCGATGCCGCGGTTTGACAGCCCCGCGGCCCCCTTGCTATAATATTTGCAAGTGATTTCGGAAGGTTCCCCTCGGCTCCCGTGACCCCGTCCCGCCTCGTGCTGGTCGGGGTCTGAATCTTTATTGCCCGGAGGGGGCCGCTGCCGGGACGCCGGAGCCGACGCCCCGGGCCCGGAGACTTCCCCCGCGAGGTGCCAATTGAGCTACAGCCCCATCACCAGGAAAGGCATGGTCAAGCTGAAGGAGGAGCTGGAGAGGCTCCAGACGGTTGACCGGCCCAACGTAATAAAGGCCATCGAGGAGGCGCGGGCCCACGGGGACCTCTCCGAGAACGCCGAGTACCACGCCGCCAAGGAGCGGCAGGCCATCATCCTCTCGCGCATAGACGAGCTGCAGGTCAAGATCGCGAGCTCCCAGGTGGTAGACGTCTCCGGCCCCTATACCAAGTGCGTCTTCGGGGCCACGGTGACCCTCGAGAACGTCGACACCGACGAGCTGCTCACCTATACCCTGGTCGGGCCCCACGAGTCCGACCCGGAGAACGGCTTCCTGTCCATCGCCGCCCCCATCGGCAAGGCCGTCCTGGGCCTGCGCGAGGGCGACGCCTTCCTCCTCGATAAGGCCGGGGTGGAGCATGAGTTCCGAGTCCTGAGTGTCGAGTAGCGCGCCGGCCCTGCCCGGCGGCCCCGCCCGACCTCCTCCGAACGCGGCGGGCTTCCGCCGCCCGGCGGCTTCGGCCGCGATTCCGCCAGCGCCGCGAGGCCGCGCGGCCCCATCGGGCGCCGCGCACCGCCCCGGCCCGAGGCCCACGGGAGGTGACCAGTGAACATCGTCATAGCGGGAGCGGGAATCGCGGGGCTGTCGGCCGCCGAGGCCGCGAGGAAGGAGAGCCCCGGCTGCGAGGTGGTCCTCTTCTCCCGCGAGCGCCAGCTCCCCTACTACAGGCCCAGGCTCCCGGAGGTGGTGGCGGGAGAGGCCGCCCCTGATGCCATCTACGTGCATCCCAACGAGTGGTACCGCCAGCCGGGCCTGGAGTTCCGGCTGGGCGAGTCGCTGGTCGAGGTCAACCCCGAAACCCGCCAGGCCAGGGGTTCGCTCGGGAGCAGGCTCACCTTCGACAGGCTCCTCGTCGCAACCGGAGCGGTGCCGAACCTGCCTGACGCGGCCAGGAACTTCACCCTGCCCGGGGTATACCCCCTGAGGACCCTCCTGGACGCCACCGGCCTCCGCCACGCCGCCAAATCCGCTCGCACGGCGGTGCTCCTGGGCTCCGGGCTCCTGGGGCTGGAGGCGGGCCACGCCCTGACGCGCCTGGGGCTCACGGTCCACGTCCTCGAGATGTCCGACCGGGTGCTTCCCTTCCAGACCACGCCGCAGAGCTCCGCCATCCTCCAGAGGATCCTCGAGGCCAAGAGCTTCGTGTTCCACCTCCGCGCCGAGGCCGAGAGGGCGGAGGGCGCCGAGCGGCTGGAGCGCGTGGTCCTCAAGTCGGGCGCGGGCATCAACTGCGAGCTGATGGCGGTCTCCGCAGGCGTGACGGCCGAGACCGAGCTCGCCCGGGCCCTGGGGCTCAAGATCGAGAGGGGCATCGTGGTGGACCAGTACATGGAGACCACCATGCCTGGCGTCTACTCGGCCGGGGACTGCGCCCAGACCCCCGACCGCCGCGGCGGCATGTGGTCCATCGCGCGGGCCGAGGGCCTCTGCGCGGGCCGCAACATGGTCCGGGAGGACCCCGCGGCCCGCGTCCCGTACAAGCCGACGGCGCCCTCAGCCGTCCTGAAGGTGGCCGGGGTGGACCTCACCTCCGTCGGCAACCTCGACGCCGAGGGCAAGCTGGCCTCCGCCGAATACCAGGAGGGCGACACGTACCGCAAGGCGGTCGTGAGCCCTGCGGGCCAGCTGGTGGGCTTCACGGTCCTGGGCACCCGCGAGGGCGTCCCCGAGCTGACCCGGACGGTCAACCGGAAGACCTTGCCCCCGGACGTCCTGGAGGCCCTATCGGCCCCGGGCTTCGACTTCAAGCGGCTGGACACGCTCCCCTGACGCACCGGAGCCCTTGAGGTTCCGGGTACCTGAATCGGACGCTTCGGCGCCCCTGCCGTCCCCGGCTTACGCTCCGGGACCCGCAGGGGCGCCGTTTTTTTTGCGGATAAGGTCATCGCCGCGCGGGACCGAACCGCTCGCGACCTGTCGCGGGAGATGCCGAATCCCTTGCGGTGACTTGCCGATGGCGGGCCGGTGCGGTCACGCCGGACCCTGGATATTTTCCCGTCCCAGGAGCCTGTCGCATAAAGGGTTTTGAAGAAGGGAGTGGCTCCGGATGCGGTAGGCAGGAGGCAATCCCCGCACACCGCCAGATTCATGCCAATACCGTTGCGATTTATGCAACAGGCTCCTAGCCGTCACATGACGGTCACGCGGACGGTTCGATGACCGGTAACGCGGGAAGGTTTCAGTCGATCCCCCGGCGGTTCGGCGCCGTTTCCGTTTCGTTCCTGCCGATCCATGCCTGCCCCCTGCCGATCCCGTGCCGTACCTTCGCCGAAGGCCTGCCGTGCCGATTGTCGGCGGTCCGCGGTCCGCCGGTCCCGGCATCCGCCCTCCGCCAGGCCGTGCGTACGCGGCTTCAGGGGCAGACGCGGTTCGCCGGGAAGTCCAGCGGATGGGGCGGCGGGCCGTACCGGTTGACGATGACGCTGCTGCCCGTGAGCCCGCAGACCAAAAACACCGGCGGCACGAGGAACATCACCGCCGCCAGCCAGCCCGGCATCCCGATGTCGTGGGAACGCCGCACCGCAAGCGCCGCCAGTACCAGGAACTCCCCCGCGCCCAGTACGCAGGCGAGGGCGCCGACGGCCAGGGCGATCTTGGGCGCGATGAAGGCGACGACCACCGAGAGGAGGGCCAGCGCCGAGAAGCCGATGGCCGAGAAGAGCACGAAGTACCACAGCTCGGCGCGGGATGCCCTGCCGGTGTAGGTGAAGGGGTTCCTGAGGGCGTGGATCAGGTAGTTCACGGGGCCTCCTCCCCGCCGGAGGCCAGCGCCTGGCCGCGCGGCGTCATTTCGCGGCGCCTGCCGCCGCCGGATCCGCCACGCGGGCCTTGGGCGCGGCGGCGCGCTCCCTGGCCGTGAGGTGGAGGGCCGTGGCGGTGGCGGTCCAGTAGACGTACATGAGGGGCTTGAGGGTGAAGGCGTTGTCCACCAGGCCGTTCAGGACGAGCTGGAGGAATACCGCCAGCGCCGCCCAGGCCCAGAGGCGGGTCCAGGGCCTCTCGCTCCGGAGCGATCTGAGCGCGTAGCCGAGCGGCAGGAGGTGCAGGGCGAGGAAGCCGATCATGCCCAGGACCCCGGCCTCGGCCAGGACGGTGATGAAGACCTGGTGGGAGTGGTAGTACTTGTGGGCCACGCCGTCGCCGTGCCCCTCCGGGAAGAGCTCCGCGGGCGGGCTGGGGATGGCGCCGGGACCCGCGCCCAGGACCGGGTGCTCGCGGAAGACCGAGAGCCCCTGCCGCCAGCGCAGGAAGCGCACCTCGTTGGAGTAGTTCTCGCCGGAAAGGTCGGCCATGTCGGAGAACCTCTCCGCGACCCTGCCGTCCGCGAGCGACATGGCGCCGCACGCAGCCGCTATGGCCACGAGGACCAGGCAGAGCCGGAGCCCCAGCTCCCTGCGGAACGCCACGAAGGTCATGAGGCTCAGGAGCGGGACGCAGACGAGCGCGATGCGCGAGCAGTTGAGCGCGAGCGCCAGCCCCGCGGCCAGGATCGCCGCGCCGTAGAAGGCGACCCGCCGGGGGCTCCTGCGGGAGAGGGCGAGGGCGGCCACCATGATCGGGGCGAGCTGGCCCAACACGGCCGCGAGCTCCAGGACGCCCAGGGACGCCTTGGCCCTGACGCAGGCAAGGCGGCAGTCGGCCTCCACGAAGGTCATGGCGCCCGCCACGATGAGCCCCGCCCCGTAGCACAAGGGCAACAGCCCCGGCAGGAGCGGCGGGAGCTCGTCCAGCGCGAGCCAGACGGCCGGGAGGATACAGAGGAGATATGCCAGGAGCCCCAGCTTCCGGAAGCTTGCCGCGGGGTCGCCGCCGCAGGCGGCGGCCAGGGCGTAGATCCCCAGAAAGGCCCCCGCCCCCGCCCAGTAGACCCGCGGGATCCGGGAGAGCCCCGGGAGCCCCGCCCGGCGGCGGAGCGCCAGATCGGCTATGGCCCAGGCCAAAAGGAGCGCGAAGGCCCCGTTGGCCAACCCTCTGGCGAAGACTCCCGTGAATGCCAGCAGGCAGAGGATGGCGGGGCCGGCCAGGCGGAACTTGAATGGCGGGGATTTAGCGGGGAATCTTGTTTCCATGTGACCTGGGAGCCCTGGCAACGGCCCGAGGCGGGCCGCCGGGAAGCGAAAGGGGCGGGGGCCGCGAGCAGGCGTCAGGACGGGACTGAGGTGCCGAACAGAATGGCCGTACCGGACGGGACTCTCTTTCCCGGACGGGCCGGACGGAGGACCGGACAGGCCGGATGGGCCGGACGGAGGACCGGACGAGCCGGAAGGACGGAAGGACGGAACTGACTGGAATGTAGGAAAAGGGAAGCCCGGAACGAGGAGAGGAGCGGGCGGCGCTGCGAACCGATGCCTGAAAAGGCGCCGAAGTCGCGCGGCACGCGAAAAATCTATCAGCCTTCGGCGCGGCAGTCAAGCAGTCGGCGAACCCGCCACGATCCGGCGGAGAGTCCGGAACCATGCCCGGCACTGGCGCGACCGGTCGTACTCCCCCCGGTCTGAGGCATCGAACCCCGTACCGCAACCCGGAGCTCAAGGATGGATACCCGGGACTCAAGTGACCGGGCATCGGGAAGCCCCTTCCGGAAAGCCGCGTGCCGCAGGTCATGCCGACCGGCCCAGACAGGAGCCGAATGCGGGCCCGGGCTGGGTGCGATGGGGCAGCTGCCCGGCGGGACGCCAACGGGACCCTTCCCGTGGCTGATGTCCCCCGGGCCGCGCGTCCGCTCTCCGGGCTTCGGGAAGCTGTGGCGGAAGGAGGAGCCTGCAGGGGCAGGCCTCCACGCGTGGGTCCGTCGAGCCGCCATTCGGGACAGGGCCTTCCGCCCGACGCTCGTCCAGGTTCCGTCGACCTCAGGCTCCGGCGCATCGAGCGGGGGAACCGTCCGCGCGGGAGCCCGCATGGTCTCCGCACTCGCCGACGCGGCGACCGGGCGCCGCTACGCGGAAGCCGTCTTGCCGGTAGTGTCCGGGGCTTCCGGGGCATGAGGCGGGACCTAAGGGCCGGGGCTTCCGGAAACGGATACCGGCTTTCGGAGAGGTGCCCGGGCTAAACCGCTCTAGGCCCTTGGGCAGAAGCCCATCGGCAGGGTCCAGAGACTCCGCCCGAGGGAAGGGACAGACGGCGGACTCGCGGGTGGCTTCGGCCCAAGCGTTGAGGGATGAGCGCTACGGATGCCGGTTCCGGCGGAACGGGGGTTACTCGGGACGGGGTTCCGCCCTGTCAGCGGTATCCTTCTTAGCGCCCTGGCCGACAAGCCCTCCGGCAACGGAATCTTCTTCGGGCCGGGGCCGCTGCCAGTCGGCAACTACGACAGGCTTTCCGTAACCGACGACCTGGAATCTTGAGGTCTGTGAAAAAAGCCCTTCCGAGCCTGAAGAGAATGGCACAAGCACACGCCTGTCAATCTGGCCGAACTTCAAAGTCGGATTGGGCGAAATATCACATCTGTGGTCAATACAGATGCGTTAGGGGCACCCCTTGAATGGAAAGGCGCGTTGTCCGTGTGGAGTCCGATTCATAGTTTTTACACATACCTCATGATTGGAAAACGGCGCTCAGACGGAGCTCCGAGCCGAGACAGGAGCGGACGCTGCGCGCCGCCAAGGCAGTGGCTGACGCGGCGCTCCGCCACGCTATCCGCCGCCACTCCGTCAACCGCAACGCAAGCCGCTCGACCGGTCATCGCCGTGCCTCGCCGCGCCTGAGGGACCCGGACCGAGCCCCGTAATCCTTTGGGAGAATTCCCTGGCTATCTCCGCGAACCTGGGGCCCTGGGAGGCGGACAGATTGTACATCTCCACCCGCCGGGGATCCACCCCGATCCCTTCCAGCTCCTTTTGTAGGCTCATGATCCTCCGGCGCGCCCTCACGTTGCCATCGAGGAAATGGCAGCTCCCCTCGATGCATCCCGCCGCATAGATCCCGTCCGCTCCGCTCTCGAGCGCCTTCAGCGCCAGGATGACATCGAAGCGGCCGGTACAGGGGACAAGTACTATCTCGACGTTTGGGGGGTACTGGAGACGCATGGAGCCTGCCATGTCGGCGGCGCTGTAGGCGCAGTACTGGCAGCAGAAGGCGATGACGCGGGGCTCGAAGGCCCCGGCATGGCTTGTTCCGTCTGCGGGTCTTGCTCCCTCATGGCCGGCGCCCGCATGCCCACTGTCTGCGGGGCCTGCTCCCTCATGGCCTGAGCCATCATGTCCCGCGCCCTTGAGGCCCGAGTCTTTGGGCCGCGAGCCTGGCGGAGGGGAATTATAAGGATGGTCACTCATCGGTGGGCCTTAAGGGGCGGGGCTCCGTCCAGCCATCCGAAAAGACATGACGCTTCACAGGCTCGATACGGCATGCGCGTGACCACCCTTTCTGCGCCCTCGGCCATGGCCGCGACCTTGGCCAGGAGCTTCCCATCGGTGCATAGCTTGAGCCAGAAGGCCTTGGCGGGGCATTCGGGACCCAGACCTTGCAGCCCTGGCAGATCGCCGGCTCCATGTAGGCGTGGCCGGGCAACGCCGGGTCGAGCCCGTTCGGGATGATCCTTGGCACGCGAGCCGGGCAGGATCTCGAGCAGGTGAGGCACGCCGCGCACTTGGCGGGGTCGCACTCCGCCACCGCCCCGCCGGTCAGGACGAAGGGCCTGGACAGGAGGACGCTGGCCCTGGCCGCCGACTTGGCCTGGGAGAGGGACTCTTCCTGGGGCTTGGGGAAGTGGGGGAGGTCGGCCAGGAACTGCCTGTCGGAGGCGAGATCGACGGGCCTGAGCTTCATGTGTGCCTCCAGGAGGAAGCCTTTCGCGACCCTCTCGCCCCTCTCGCGCAGATCGAGCCAGCGCATGAGCCTGGCGATGGACTCCGCAGCCTCCCTGCCGACGGCCACGGCGTCTATGGCCTGGGCAGGGCCGAGAGTGAGATCGCCTCCCGCGAAGACCCCCGGCCGGCATGACTCGAGGGTCAGAGGATCGGCCAGGAACTCGCAGCCAGGCGAGAGGCGGATAGGCGGCTCGGAACGCAGAGCCTCGCTGGACGGCCTCTGGCCTGAGGCGGTCACGGCCATGTCGCAGAAGAACTCGAGGTCCCCATAGCGGGAAAGTTTCTTCCCTGTCCAGCGCCGTCGGCGGGAGGCGGTAGTCGGGGATGCCCATCCGGAGGGCGCCGCCGGAAACGTCCCTGGCCTCGAAGACGATGGAGCCGATCCCTGTCCTGGCCAGGCGGTAGGCGCAGGAGAGCCCGACCGGGCCCGCGCCGACTATCGCCGTGCGCCGCCGGCCAGTGGGTGCCGCGCGGGTGACGCCCGCCTCCGCACAGGTCCGCGTGATCCGTTACAAGGCGTATGATGTCCCGGATCGCCAGAGGCCCTTCCATCAGATCCCTGCGGCAACGGGCCTCGCAGGGACGGGCGCAGATCCGCGTGAGGGTCCCCGGCAAGGGCAGGGTGTCCAGGATGACCTCCAAAGCCTCCCGGTACCTCCCTTCAGACGCGAGCGACACGTAGGCGTGGGCGTTCACCCCGGCGGGGCATTCGGTCACGCAGGGGTTGACCGGCCCCTTCGAGAGCGAGAAGGCGTTGGGCACGGCCTGGGGGTAGCTTTTGAAGACGGCCTTCCTGGGCTCCAGGCCCTGGATGAACTCCGAGGGGAGCGAGACCGGGCAGACGGCCGCGCAGTCGCCGCAGGCGGTGCATTTCGTGGCGTCAAGGTAGCGCGGACTTACTCTGAGCCTGGCAGTGAAGCGGCCGGGATGGCCTTCGAGTCCCACGAGCTCCGCCAGGTTCAAGGTCTCTTTGTTCAAGTGCATCCCGGCATCGGTGAGCTTCGGGGAGACCGTGCATATCGAGCAGTCGTCGGCGGGGAAGACCTTGTCCGGCTGGGCCAAGCGGCCGCCGATAGCGGGGTTCCTGTCCGCCAGGTAGACGCGGAAACCGGCCTCGGCGAGGTCAAGGGATGCCTGGGCCCCGGCGATGCCAGTGCCCAGGACCAGGACGGTTCCGGTTTTACCGGTTATATCGTCCATAAGTGACCGAAAGGGGATTCAGTTGCCGTGCGGGGCAAGCCCCTCGCGAGGTGAAGGGCGGGATATGGGAGCGGGAATGCCGGACGGCGTATGCCGGGGTGTCGGCGGTGGCGCGCCGAGGGATCCGGGATTTACTTGCGATAGTAGCAAATCGACACCGAAAAAGCATCTTTCAGGCGCACCGCTGGCGCACCGTCCCGGCGGGACGCAAGGGCGACGGGTCTGTCGTGAAGGGGATGAAAGCGGTACGCGATTGCCGCGGTCGCTCCGCTCCGGTCGGTCCGGAAAACGTTGACGGTTATGCCTCCGTTCCGGTAACGGCGGCGTTCCCCTCCGTCCGCCTGGGCGTCCCCGTCCGCCTCCGTGAGCCGGTCAAAGTTCTGGGGGCCCTCCCCCCAGATGGCAGGCAAACTGAGAAGGTCAGACGGGAAAGGCGGGAGCGGGGCGGCCGCGCAGGCCGGAGGATGGCAGCGGCGGTTACGGGCCGAGCTTCACGGCCCACGCGGAGGGCGTGCCCTCAGCCTGGCCGGAGGGCTCCCAGGCCGTGAGGTGACCGTCCCGCGACTCCGTGTGACCCGCGATAAGGAGGCCGCCGTCCGACAGCCCGGCGGCGGTGTTGGCCGCGTCGTTGCCCGACCCGCCCAGGACGGCGGACCACTGGAAGGCGCCCGACTGATCCGTCAGGATCGCCAGGAGGTCCTCGTCGCCGTCCCTGCCGCCCAAGATGTATCCGGCGGAGAGGAGCCCGCCATCGGCCAGGTCAATGTCCCTGACGATGCCGTTTCGGGGGACCCTGGCAGTCCAGGCGTCCGACCCGTCGGAAGCGACCCCGAACAGCCAGGAGAGCTTCCTGTCGGTGGCGGATCCGGTCCAGCCCCCTTCGGGCAGGGCCATGAGCCTGTAGAAGTTGCCGGGACTCTCGTCGGGCGATTCCGCGAGATCGCGGCCGATGTCGGCCGCGTCGGCATCGTCGCCTGCGGGGCTGTCCCAGAGAAGCTTCCCGGCGGGGGAGAAGGCGGCGACGTGCAGGGGGTAGCTTCCTCCGTCGGCCGCCCTGTAAGCGACCGCCAAGTCGCCTTCCGGTCCCGCGGCCGCGGCAAGCTCCCACACGTGAGAGGACTCGCTGACAGGCAGTGCCGCGAAGAAGGCTTTCGAGAGCCTGCCGGCAGGCGCGATCCGCGATACCTGGAGGCCCGTCTCGAAGCCGTCCGCAGGCACGCCGTCCTTCGCCTTCAGGATCAGGTGGGCGATGAGCAGTCCCCCGTCCGGCTGGGCGACCGCAACGGGCCAGCTGTGCTCGTGCTCCGGGGCATCCAGGAACCTCAACCACAGGAGCTTCCCGGAGGAGTCGAGCCTTGCGGCCCAGCGGCGTGAACCGTTCTTGCCCTGCGGCACCACGAAGTCGCCGTCCGCGGACAGGCTGAACCCCAGCGCTAGCCAGCCGCCGTCCTCGGCAGCGGACAGCCATTCGACCCACTCGTTGTCGGAACCGGCGATCCTGGTCATCCACTGGACAGAGCCGTCGGGGGCAAGCCTCACTATCCAGGCGTCCGTCCCCCCGAGCGTCGGGCCGAAATCCCCGTCGGACGAGTCGCTCTCGGCAGCGAGCGCGGCGCCGCCGTCCGGGGCAGCGGCAGCCGCCGTGAAAAGGTCGGAGCCGGAGCCGCCGAGTATCAGTGACCATTCTATGCCGGGATGGTCCTCTGCCGATGCCGCAGGGAGAAAGGCTGCGGAGGCTACAATGGCCACGGCCGCGGCGGTCGCAAGTGCGACCGCCACGGTGGCGGCTATGGGCAGGCGGAACGCCGGGGGGGAGGGTGCGGAGGGGAGGGAGGGAGGGACAGTGCGGCTGGAGGGCCCGAGGTACTGGTTATGGTGTGGCATCTCGTAAAGAGCTCCTTGGGCGAAGCCGATAGGTAGTCTGGCGATGTGACGCGGCTCGCCTGAAGGACTTCGTCCTGGACGGGTAAAGCCAGCGGAGAGCCGGTGAGGATCCGAGAGGGCGGGGAAGGGTGCTCCGGTCCCTCTCCGGTACCATGAAGGGATTATGATTAAGAGTTAAGATTATAAGAGCATCATAATCTGAATCCATGCTTTTAACAAGGCAACAAGGGCGGTTCGGCGCTCCGTGCCGACGGAAACGAGATCCCTTGGAGTTCCGAAATCGCCCGCAATCACACCTCGGATCTCCCGCGATGAATTCGGGAACTGGTGAGCGGTGGGTGCCGGGACGGGTGTTCCGGCTCTTATGACTGCCCACTGGATCCCGGCAAACGAGGAGGTGGCATATGGCCCTTGTTTCCATTTCTCCTGCATCAGGATCCGGTCCCACGAGTTAGCTTAAGATGCTATCCCGCCTCTTCGCTGACAAATGAAGGGGTTTGGAGGAAACCGCTTGACGCCGGCATTTTCGTTCTGCGCGCATCTTAAACCTGAATCGGAAACGGGGATGCCTGGCTGGTCATTTAAGTTTCGGACGGGGAAATCAATGGGGGGCATGGCCGATATCGCGGGCTCGGGGATTGAGGAATCCGGTAGGTAGGCGGACGCGCTGGCTGAACGGTCCCCGTCGGTATTTATCACGAAACGTTTCTTGGTGTCATAGCGTTGGCCTATCTGTCATGTACGATACCCAAGAGTGAGGTTTCATGCGCCGGGGCACCGGAAAACAACTTGCGAGAATGAGGCGGGGCGAGACGTGTCGCTTCGGAAGGAAACGCATATGGGATTTTCAGGAGGTGCCGGAAAAATTCCGAAACATCGGGGTTGGACGCCCGGCGGGGGACCGTATGGGGGTGCCTTGACGGGACCGTTTGGGCGACCACCGTTGAACGCGTCGGAAGCCTCAGGGTTTTCCTGCCCTTGCGGCCTTGGAAGGCGCCTTCCGGGGAGCGTCCTTGATCTTCCCGTCGACGAAGACCTTCCTTCTGAAACGGATTTTCGCTTCCGACTGGCCGTATATGCTTAAGGCGCAGACGTAAACGTATTTGGCGTTGTTGAAATATGATACCGCGCATCGTTTTTCATCCGCCTGCTTGAAATAAATGGAAACGCCTTTATCCTGGAGTTCCTGCTTCTTTTTGGGGGTAATCAGTTTCCATGGCTTTTCGTACTTGATCACTACGATGGCGACGTCATTGCTCGGCGAGATATAGACCAGATCGATCCTTCCGCCTCCCACGTTCTCCTCCATTTTTGCCCGTTGCTCCTTGACATTGAGCATGGTGAACATCATCACCTGGGGTGCCAACTCGGCATGAACATGGAGATGGGATGCCATTTCGGCAAGGCATGAAGAGAAGAGATTTGAGCATTCCTTCTCGTCACGAGTATCGAACGAGTCGACGAACGATCCGTATTTCAAGTTTATACTTTCTTTAGAATTATTCAGCGTGCCTTCCTTGTTGACGAATTCCTGGACAATGGCGTAGCCGATCTCCGTGTTCGGGACTTTGAGGATGTACTGCGGGATAAGGCTTGACTCGTCTGAGCTGTCGATGGTCAGGTATCCTGACTGGAACAGGGCGGCCTCATCATTGATATCATGGACATCGGACGGCGGAAGAGTGTTTCCGAGCCTGAAGTTTTTGGAAAAAGCCTTGAAATAGGTATCGTTCTTGAGAGTCAGGATGGAAGTGAAGAGCGGGGCTCCGGACAAGTACCAAAAGTAATTGAAATGCATTTTCTTGAACAAGCTCGCGATGGAGTACGGGGTGAGCACCCTGCTAACGCCGTCCCAGCTGTATCCGTCGTACCATTCCAGGATTTTTTCCATGAGGGTTTCATCGGTGGCGTCTTGTCCGAAAGCGTTCTTCCCCTTCAGGTGATTCAGAGTTTCGGAAATGTAATCCTTGTGATAGAGCATAATCTCGTCTTTTGAAAATCCACATATGGTCGAGTAATTTGAATCTAGCGAAATGTCTTCCACGTTGTTCAAACCGAAAAATAATGAAAGTTGTTTGAATTTTGTGATCCATGCAATCAGCGTGAAACGACGCATTTTGAAGCATCCCTTGATGGAGCGGTAGAAAGTCTGGAGAAATTTCCTGACCTCTCCGATTGCCGCATCATTGTCGAGATTGACGAGCAGAGGATCATCGTATTCGTCCACGATAAGGACAACGTTTTTCGGATTGACTTCGTCAGGCTTGAATCCGGCGGCTTTGCTTTCCGCAATCTGCCGTTCCGACAGACGCTTGATTATCAGGGCGATGTCGGACACCTCTTCCGCTTCGTTCATAGGCAGGTCATGTTTTTTACGATATCGTTCAGATCCGTAATCAGCCTCTTCCTAATCGATGCCGGATTATCGGGGTACTGGTTGAAGGAGAGCGAGATCACCGGAAGCGGTTCCCAGTCGTTCCGGAAATCCATTTTGACGATATCGAGATTCTCGAAAAGCTCTTTTTTCCCCTCGAATATGTTCTGGATCGTGTGTATCAGAATGGTTTTCCCGAAACGCCTCGGCCTGGAGAGGAAATACGTCCCTCCCTTCAAGCCGATCAGCTCGCTGATAATCTCGGTCTTGTCAACGAACGGGGCTTTTTCATCGATAAACTGTTTGAAGTCTTGAAAACCGACCAGCATTCGAGGCATCTTCTTTTCGGTAGCGTCTGCCATTTCTTGTTTCCTGAATTTTTCCGACCATCGCAGGTCTTGTGTTTCTTTAGGTCCAGCACTTCGGGGCGAGATGCTTGCCGATATTTACTTTGGGGAAGGTCAGCGCCAGACCGAAGGGTTGCGTATGCGGTTTTCGGGCGGCATTGACAGGTTGAATCAGACATCCTTGTCATCTCCGGGTTAAGGCGGCTTCAATTGGGCCGAAAATCCGAGGTATGTCTGTACGAGGGCGGTGACTTTTCCCAAATGCGCGAAGAGCGCCTGGAGAGGCTCGGTTCGAATGTTGCGGGAGACGGCTTGCGGGTTAGGACATGCACGAATCGACCGACATGGCGGGTTGCGGTTTCCCTGTAGTTTCGCCCGCTACAGCAACTCCTCGCTTTTCCTACGTCCTTTCCAGAGCCTTCATCGATCATCAAAGTGTTTATCGCGGATCAGATGACCGATGTCAAGGCATAACACATGGCCGTGGCTTTCCGGACTCCGCGACACCCGATCAGGTACCTCCCGGAATCATCCGGCACTTATGGAGATTTATGGCGAAACGTTTTCTCGGGCGTCACTGCCATTCTAAATCCATCATGTCAAGAAGCATAAGAAAGAGGTTTCATGTGCCGGGGCATTTTAAATCGACATGAACGTGTCATAGGAGCATGCCTGATCTGAGGTGACACTTGAGTAGTGCCATGTCATCCTGGTGCCAGGCGAAAATCTTTGCAAGTCATCACCATAAAAATGATGGCATACAAATTGCTTGATATCGTTTCGCCTCCATCCCCTATTTTTCCAGTAGTTTGCGCCACAGGAGTGTGGTTGGCTCCGCCATCATTAAATGCCCTCCTCCAAAACTCGACCGGACTGACTCCTTATTCCGGCGCGTTGCGAGTCTGACATGCCCCTTGCGCTCAGAGAGTTCCTCGAATGGCTGTCCGCCGCAGGAGTTTTCTATAAAGAGAGGACTTTGTGTGAAGTGGTATTCACAGTATCGACTATAACCTAGATGCAAGAACCATGACTCCAATCTCGTTTCCCTGCCATTCCCATGGCGAAGTCGCGAAGCCGAGCGCCTGGACCCGGAAATTGCGGGGAAGCCGCGAAGCCGCGCAACTCCTTGATTCAGGTCACGGATCGCGATAAAATAGAAAGGTTGTGTCGAGACGGGCGAACCGGTTCGCCTGGGATATTGATTTCCGACGCTGACCTTGACGCCCGCCGGTTCGGCGGGCATTGCGACCGCGCGGCCGTCACGTTGCCGACGCGGCAGGGATGCCTCATGACTTCGCTTCTTGACAGGCTCTGGGACG
This sequence comes from Deltaproteobacteria bacterium, assembly GCA_031263485.1. Taxonomy (GTDB): domain Bacteria; phylum Desulfobacterota; class Desulfarculia; order Adiutricales; family Adiutricaceae; genus JAIRZX01. The sequence continues at coordinate 24,980 of JAISFS010000045.1, forward strand.
CCCATCTGGTTCACAGCGAGGAGGGCAGGCCGGACCTTCTGTATATAGACCGTCACCTTGTGCACGAGGTCACCTCCAATCAGGCCTTCGACGGACTGAGGGCCGCTAACCGCCGCCTCCGCAGGCCGGATCTCACGTGCGGCGTGATAGACCATTCCATCCCCACGGACGACCGGACGCGGCCTCTGAAGGACAGGACAGCTGAGGCCCAGCTGGAGGCCCTGGAGCGTAACCGCGAGGAGTTCGGGCTCACGGCCTTCTTCGGGGACACGGACCCCCGCCAGGGTGTCATCCACGTCTGCATGCCCGAACAGGGTCTGATCCTGCCGGGGCACTCGGTCGTGTGCGGGGACTCCCATACCGCGACCCACGGGGCCTTCGGGGCCCTGGCTTTCGGGATCGGTACGAGCGAGGTGGAGCACGTCATGGCCACCCAGACCCTGCCGCAGCGCAAGCCCAGATCCATGGCAGTGAACGTGTCCGGGAAGCTCCCGAGCACCGCGTCCGCCAAGGACCTTATCCTGAACGTCATCCGCAAGGTGGGCGTGGGCGGGGGAGCGGGCTGCGCCATCGAGTACCGCGGCGAGGCGATTAGGGCCATGTCGATGGAGGCCAGGATGACCCTGTGCAACATGTCTATCGAGTGCGGCGCCCGGCTCGGCATGGTGGCGCCGGACGAGGTGACCTTCGGGTATCTCAGGGGTCGGCCCTACGCCCCTCACGGAGATGACTTCGAGCGGGCGGTCGAACGCTGGAGGGAGCTCAGGTCGGACGATTGCCACAGGTTCGATTCCGAGTTGAACCTGGACATCTCCAGACTCTCCCCCCGGGTCACCTGGGGCACCAACCCCGCCCAGAACGTGCCCGCCTCGGGGCGGGTGCCGTCCCTGGAGTCCTTAAGGACGGCGGGGGAACGGGCCGCCGCCGGAAGGGCGCTGGACTACATGAAGCTCCGCCCGGGCATGAAGCTGGAGGACGTGGTGGTGGACTACGTCTTTATCGGATCCTGCACCAACGGTCGCTACGAGGACCTCAAGGATGCGGCGGCCGTCCTCAAGGGAAGGAAGATCGCCAAGGGCGTGACCGCGCTCGTGGTCCCGGGCTCGGGTCCCGTGAAGCGGCGTTGCGAGAGGGAGGGCCTGGACAGGGTCTTCAAGAGCGCCGGCTGCGAGTGGAGGCATCCGGGCTGCTCCATGTGCCTCGCCATGAACCCGGATATAGTGCCGCCCGGCAACCGTTGCGTCAGCACCTCCAACCGCAACTTCGAAGGGCGCCAGGGACGCCTCGCCATGACCCATCTGGCCAGCCCGACGACCGCCGCCGCCTCAGCGGTGACGGGCCGGATCGTCCCTGCCAAGAACCTGAGGCGTTTCCTGTAAAGCCGTCCGGGGCCTTTATCATGAAACGTTTTCTTGGTCATCGCGGCCTTGGACCCCCATCATATTGTGAACCCCCTAAAGGTTTCGTCAGTCGGGGTGTTGATAATCAACATGAACGTGAATGGCGAATCGCCTGCCCGGAGGCGCATGTTTTTCAGACCTCACTCCTGATTTCGCTCCCGAACACGTTCCCGAATCGCCCGCCGATGCAGCTGGACCGGACGGACTGCCCCGGGTCGGGATTCAGGCGATTCCCGCAAGGCACGTCATCCCTCTCAGCTTGTTCGCCATAGTGACGCCGTTCCAGACCGCACCCGGTACCTGGTCCGCCACTTGACCCTCGGCTCATGGCCGGCAGTTTCCTGCTCCCGGCCTCGGCTTCAGTCCGCCCTCCGGCCTCGGCTTCAGGCCTACCAGCGGCTTCGCTTTCAATCCTCCATCCGGCCTTGGCTTCAGGTCTCCCTCCGGCCTCGCCTTCAGTTCCCCATCCAGCCAGGGTTTTGGGCCTCCTTCCGGCCTGGGCTTCAGTCCTCCCTCCGGCCTGGACTTCGGTCCTCCCTCCGGCCTGGGCTTCGGTCCTCCCTGTTGCCTGAGCTTCAGTCCTTCATTCGTCCCTGATTTCATGGTTCACCTCCGTTCGGGCTTCAAGCTTCCCTCCGCTCCTGATTCGGCCTTAATACCGGCTTTTCGGGCCCTGGCTCAGGCCTCTGCTTCGTGGTTTTCCTGCCGCTGTGACCGGATATCATCGGCTTCGACCTCCGGCCTCACCTCAGGTCACGGCACCGACTCCCCCTCAGCAGGTCATGGCCCCCGCCTCCATTCTGGTCAAGCCCCCGCCCCTCTTCAGGTCAAGCACCCGGCCCCCGAAGGCCCGGAAACGGGCCCCGGACGCCGCCGAAGCCATCCTTCAAGGCCGCAGGCCCCCTCCCGGTCCGCCGTCATCGGCGAGTTTCCCCGCCTCGGGCGTTGCCTGCGGCCTTCCGGCACGGGCCGTCAGTAGATAACAGAGCTCCCCCCGCCGCGCCGTTTCCGGTCGATCGTTTACAACAGGCCTTTTGCATCATACAATAACGCCAACCCCTACCGGCCGTTCACGCTCTCCCGGCCGCCCCGGCGCCCCCGCGCCGCCTTCAGGTCACCCAAGCATGGTTAGATCCGGACAGCCGACCATTCTCCTTGTCGACTCCGATCTGGAGCTTCTGGACAAGAACGGCTCCCTCCTCCAGGAGATGGGCCTGTTCAACCACCTCCACGCGGAGAACGGCTCCGAGGCCCTGGCGATGATCAGGAACTTCAACCCGGATCTGCTCATCCTGTCCCAGAACCTGCCGGACATCAGCGGGCTCACAATCCTAAGCAAGGTGCGGGAGATGGACGAGGACCGCTCCAAGACCATAATCATAATCTACGGGGACAAGATCAACGAGCGGGTGCTGGCCAAGGCCGGGAGGATCGGAGTGGACGACATCATAGTCGCGCCTTACGACGACGATACCTTCAAGCGGCAGATCCTGAACACCCTTCACGAGGAGCCGGACGCGAGGACCGCGGAGACGGAGCGGCTCATGGAGAAGTGTAGCGAGCTCATCGAGGAGGGCAAGCTGGACGAGGCCCTGGAGACCTGCACCGACGTGATAAGCCTCAGCGACAACGCCGAGGTCTACTACAACATGGGCTATATCCTCTCGGTCCGGGGGGACTTCGAGGGAGCCCTCAAGAGCTTCAAGAAGGCGACGGTCATCAACAACCAGCACGCCAGGGCCTTCAAGCAGATGGGTCTCATCTACCAGAAGATGGGAAGGATAGACGAGGCCCAGCGCAACCTGGAACACGCCGCGGAGCTCCACATGGTCCTGAACCAGGAGAACGAGGCTGAGGAGATCCTCAACACCGTGCTGACCTTGCGCCCGAATACCACGAACGTATATAATACGTTGGGTATCATCTACCGCCACCAGGGAAGGCTCCAGGAGGCGGTCGTCGCCTACGACAAGGCCCGCAAGATCCATCCGGACGACGAGAACATCTTTTTCAACATGGCCCGCGTCTTCATTGATCTGAACGACATCCCCAAGGCCCAGGAGGCCCTGCGCAAAGCTGTGTCCCTCAACCGCAAGTTCACGCCCGCGGCGGATCTCCTGAGAGCCACGGAGCTCGGGATCAAGCTCAGGACCTGACGGAGAGGATGCCTGGAGGCCCTGAGCCGATGTCTGACCCCCTGTCCACCCTCCCCTCGGAAGTCCTTATCTGCGGACTCCGGATCCGGCTCCTCGCGATGGAAACCACCAAGTCCAAGTGGACCACCGTTTTCATCGGAGCGAGGCCGGGGCGCTTCCTCATCTTCGAGATGCCCCGCGCCAACAACACCCCCGTGAGGCTGGACGAGGCCAGCCGCTGGTCCGTCAACTTCATCTCCAACGGCCAGGTATATACCTTCTCGAGCGAGGTGGTAGGCTCCGCCTTCAGGCCTTACCCCCTGGTCTTCTTCGCCTGGCCGGAAGCGGTGGACGTTTCCAACCTACGCACCGACAAGCGCTATCCCGTCAACATCCCGATCACCATCGAGACCGGCTCGGGCCCCCCCCAGCTCCTGGGCAAGGGCCTCATACTGGATCTCTCGTGGGGCGGTTGCCTGGCCGCCTCCACCTCGGAGATACCCGAAGGGATACCCCTCAGGATGAACATCTACCTCGACAGCGTGAACACCATCGAGGGCCTCATGATCGAGAGGAAGTCCTGCCGCAACAAGCAGGGCACATTCTACTGCGGCTTTTCGTTCCTGCCGACCAACCACCCGACCATTTTGGACAGGATCGGCGAGATAATCACCGAGATCGAATCCTCGCCCCTGCGGATCTGAGCCCGGGGGTCGCCCGGGGCCTCAGGGCTCCCCGGCACGTGTCAGGCCATCGCTGGGCTTCGGCGCATGTCCGGTCCTCTCTGGGCCCTGGCGCATGTCCGCCCCTCGCATGACCATGGCCCAGTTCCGGCCATGGCTCAGTTCCGGCCCTTTGCGGGCCTTTCCCGCAAATACGGCCCCTTGCGGGGCCTTGGCGCAGGTCCGGCCCCGCATTCGCGGGGCCGATGTCCGTATGGTGCCGGAGCCGGGGTCGAACCGGCGACGGCATCCGGCCCGGTCACTCCTTGCCGCGGGACCCGGGCCCGCGGGCCCGGAACCCGGCTTCGGAAGGATTATTGTCCACATGAACAAATCGCTGACAACACTCGCTCTCGCCCTCCTGGCCCTGCTCCTCGTGGCCGCCGGGTCAGGGGGCGCCGCGGCGGACGACCCGCCGGCCAAGAGGCGCCACCCCACATACTCCCTGCTGGGCCGGGATGCGGACCAGATCCCCTCCGACTCCGTTCTCAACCCCAACTTCGTGGTCTCCAACGCCGCGAGGATGGCCGAGGGCTCCGTATGGCGGAGCGGGTACATCCCCGAAAGGATGGTGGGCCTGGACGTGGGCGACCTGGACGCTGACGGCCGCAACGAGATAGCCTTCGTCACGCTCCGCAACGTGTACGTCTACCGCCTGGATGGCGAGACCTACACCCAGCTCGCCAGCTGGAAGATGCCCGACAACGCCAGGCCCGTGGCGCTGGACCTCTACGACGTGGACGGCGACGGGCGCAAGGAGATAGTGATCGCCGCCCAGAACGACAACACCCACCTGGCCAACTCCCAGATCCTCTCCTTCGACGGTTCCAAGGAGCTGAAGGTGGTGGCGGGCGGCATCAACTGGTACCTCCGGGTGATCGGCCCCGCTGGCGGGAGGGTGCTGGCGGCCCAGAAGCCCGGCACCTCCGGGGGGGAGGTTTACGGCGGTCCAGTCTTCTACGCCTCGTTCTCGGGCGGGAAAATCTCTACCTCCTCCAAGGTCGACGTCCCCTCCGGCGTGAACATCTTCAACTTCAACGTCGGGGACATCGGCCTCGACCGCATGCGGCTCACATCGTACATCAAGTTCCCCACCGAGCACCTCATCCTGTGCGAGATCACCGGCGAGAAGGTCTGGGAGAGCCACGACGAGTACGGCGGCTCCATCAACTACCTGAATCTCAACTCATACGGCGACTCCGGCAGGAACGTCGAGTACCTGCCCACGCGCCTCATCCTGGCGGACATCGACATGGACGGGGCCAACGAGCTCATCGTGGCCAAGAACAGCATGGGCGGCACGAGGCTCTTCAAGAACCTCCGCTCCTTCAACGCGGGGGCGGTGGAGGCCAGGAAGTTCACCAACCTGTCCCTCGTGCCATTCTTCAGCAACACGAACCTCATGCCCGGCCCCGCCGTGGACTACCAGCTGGCAGACTTCGACAACAACGGCTCCCTGGATCTAGTCGTGGGCATCCTGATCGAGCCGGGAAGCGGCATGCTGGAGGAGGCGCGCTCCATCATCTTCTCCTTCAAGAACCTCTATACCGTGGAGCCCGAGGCCCAGCCCGCCTCCGGCCCCCAGACGGGCGCAGGGCCGGCGCCGACCGGTCGCTGACGCGGCCGCGCTTGACATTCGGGCCGGTTTGTGGGATAACCGTCCGGCTCCGGAGAGATGTCCGAGTGGCTTAAGGAGCACGATTGGAAATCGTGTGTGGGCTCATCCCCCACCGAGGGTTCGAATCCCTCTCTCTCCGCCACGAGTGTTTTCCAGGAGGCCCCGAGGCGTCCAGGAGGTTGCCAAAAATGGCCTCCGGACTGACTTTTGGGGCCTTCGGCTTTTCCAGGACGTCCAGGGACGCTTGCCTCTTTCCATTAAGAAGTGGTATACAGGTGGTATATCCCGCCAGGGAGGCAAAATGGTATACCACCTTACGGAAAGCCTTGTCAGGTCTTTGGAACCGAGGGAAAAGCCCTATATAGCCTTTGACGGCAGAGGCCTTTATGTTCAAGTGACCCCGCGCGGGTCCAAATTATGTAGGG
>JAISFS010000133.1 GCA_031263485.1 Deltaproteobacteria bacterium
GGAAGGAGTCCCCGGTCCCGGCCCCCGCGAGGTAGCCGCCCACCACGTCAATGGCGGACGAGCCTTCCTTGACGGTGGCGGTATTGCGGAAGACGCCGCCTGTGCGGGTGGAGGTCAGGCGCCCGCCGTAGACGTTTGCGGCGGTCGAGCCGCTCTCGAGGCTGACGGAGTTTTCGTAGACGTCGCCCGCGCCGGACGTGGTCAGGTTGCCGCCGACCATGTTCCCGGCGACGGAGCCGTCCTTCGCGATCACGAGGTTCCTCTCGACGCTTCCCGTGCCGGCGGTCGTCATGGAGCCGCCGTAGACGTCGGCATGGGGCGAGCTACTATTTGCCCTGGCGAGATCCGCCCCGGTCAGGGTGACGGAGTTGCCGGTAACGGAATCCGTGCCGATGCCGGAGCTTATCCGCGCGCCGAAGACGGCGCCGTCTATCGAGCCGCTGAAGCTGTACAGGGTCGAGCCGAGCTCTGCCTTGTTGCCGGTCGCCGTTCCGCTGGTCAACGAGCCGCCTACGACGTCGCCCGCAATCTTGGCCGCTCCTGTTATGGCCACGGAGTTCCCCGTGGCGGTCCCAGCCGCCGAGGAGGCCCCCATCACGGAACCCTTGACGTCGAGGGCGTAGGTCCCGGAATCTATGGATACCTTGTTCTGGTCGAGAACGGTGTCCTTGCCGCCGTGCGACATGGAGGCGCCCGCGACGTTGCCGCCGGCCCCGTCGCCGATCCGGAAGGCCGCTCCGGGCGTGATCGTGACCTCATTCCCGGCCGCTTCGCCGGAATGCCCGAAGGCGCCGTAGATGTGGTCGACGTAGTTGGCGGCTACATCTGATACGGTGCCGGTTATCGTGACCCTGTTTTCCTTGAAGAAGTTGGCGGTTGCCCCGGACGTCATGGCGCCGTACACGCCGCCTCCGATGCCCGCGTTGCCGGCCAAGGTCACGGAGTTCTTCGAGAACACGGCGTTCGCGACCGGCCCGATGGCGACGGGGGAGCCCGTACCGCCCATGGCGCCGGCAACGTTGCCGGTGACTGTGCCCCTCTCGAGATCGACGTTGTTTTCCGTCAACTCGTGCCAGGTCTTGGTGCCTGAGCCGAGTGCCGCGCTCTGGCCGATGACCGAGGCGCCGTACACTGACCCGGAAACGGTCACCGCGTTGCCGGTAATCCCCTTTACAGACACGAAGTTGCCGGACAGGACGTTCCCTGCCGTCCCGACTCCGCCGGAGCGGGCGCCGATTATGTCGGTGGTCGTGACGTTCCCGGTGGAGGCATCGACTGTGACGGAGTTGAGATCCGCCTTGCCGCCGTTTTGGAGCATCGCGCCGAAGACGCCGAGCGTCCCGGTGAAGTCCGTGCCCGTGGCGTGGCCGAAGATCACCTTGTTTTCGCTTGCCGTGCCGCTCAGCGCGAATCCGCCGCCGGTGAAGCCGCCGACCGTGGCCGCTAGAGCGACGTTCAGGGTATTCCCCTTGACGGTGCCGTCCGCCGCCAGGACCGCGCCGCCGAAGGCGGAACCTTTCACCTTGGCGCCCGTGCCCAGGATGAGGGTGTCGCCCGTGACGGTGGCTTTGGGGGCCGTCGAGGCGACCGCGGCGATGGAGACTGAGTAGTGCGATATGGTCAGATCCTCGTTGACCGTGATCGTCACCGGGACGTTGGGCTTGTCGGCGTAGTTGTTGCCGATATCCCAGGCGACCATGCCATCGATCGTTACCCCGCTGCCGATGGGATCGGTGGTGCCGAAAGCGGTCGTTATGCTGATCGCGTTAAGCTCAGTCCAGTGTTCGTCGGTGTGCATGACGCTGGTGTTTTCCGTGACATGCGTCGGTGCCTGCGCCTGCGCCGCAGGCGCCAGGGCGAGCGCCGCCAGCGCGGCCAGCGCGGACAGAACGGACGCCTTCAGGACGCCCGTCCCACCGCCGACCGCTTTCGGTGGCGATTGAGAGCTGAGATTCAATTTCTTCCTCCTTGGTTCTTAATCGGAAAGGTCCGGGACTTGCGGTTCCGGGGGAGGCGCCTCCCCCGCGCCGGTCTGACCGGCCGCGATCGGCAGGCCACGTTCCCCGTAATCGCCGAAGGCTCGGGGACGCGATGCCGGCTCCCGCTGTCCGCGGAAGCCGTGCGAATAATGGTCCCCTGAAAGACGGTCCGAGACTGTCCGCCGATCGCGGGCATGATCCAGCGAGTCGCAGACGTTCCCGGCACCGTGGCCGTCTCCGGCATAATTGAGTTGCATTCTATCCAACCGGCAATTTTCTTTGCAACCGCCAATCCCTTGTTTAGGCGAAAATTTTATGTCGCAAATCGAAATCTTGTCATGATAAAATTTTCGCCATCATCAGCCTTTAGCACGATCCGTAACCAGAAACGTTTCAAGAATCATACGCGAGCTGTTATGTATGCACAATGCGTTCAAACCTCAACCGTTTGCACGCCCACATGATTATCGTGCATAATCCACATGACATTGTTGACAAGAAGCCGTAGGCGAGGCACCGGACTGAAATCGCGGAAGCGAGCTGAGGCGGGCGGATGCCCCAGTTGCCAAAGTGAAAGCGAGGCATCAGGAACGAAACGACTCCAATCCGAATTGACGAGGATGCGCTGAGACGTTCCGGCCAGCCGATTGGAAAGCGAGTCGATGAGCAGGCAATAAGACGAAGATGAGCTGAGACTCGCGAAATATTCAATTTTTTCTTATTACCATGATCGGCAAGGCAAAATGAAGAAACTGGCGGGGATGGCTAACGGCTGACAGGCATGACTTGACTACTGGCGGGAAGGCGGAACGGCGAGCTTTCATGAAAGGAGGGCGTGAAGCCCTGAGCTGTTAGCAGTATACGGATGGACGGCAATCCGGCAGGACAGAAATACGGCGGGGCGGAAGACGGCAGGACATCAATGACGGCGGGGAGGAAAGACGGCGGGACAGCAATGACGGCGGGACTGCGGGAAGGGAGACCAGCCGGAGGCGGGAAACAGGAGACTTAAGGGCGGGAGGTGAGTCTGGCAACAAAGCCGAAAAAGAAGCCGTCGCCCTTGGAAATACGCTCTTAACGGAGCTCCGGGCCGACGGGCCGGATCGGAGCCGCAGGCGCCGGACAGGACGCGCCGCGCCTGCCATGGCCTGCGAGGTTCCCGACACCCCGTCGCAACCTTCCCGACTCGGAGTCCTCACATGAAGGATCCGCTCGCCCACCCCCGGAAGACACCTCGCCGGGCGTCTCCTAACGCCAGCGGGACAGCCCGAGCCACGCAGGCCGCCCGGAAGCCTTCACCCCACCGTTCCCTCAGCCCACGAACGCCGCGAACCGCCTTTCGGCGGCCCTTATGGAGGCAGGGCTCCCCACGGCGGCCAGGACCGCGCGTGAGGGGGAAAGGTACTCGCGGGCAACCCTCAGGACGTCATCGGGACCGACTGCGGCTATCTCCTCCAGGTACCGCTCGTTGCGGTCCTGCCCCAGTCCCAGGTGCGCCAGGATGGCGGCGTCGCTCACACGGCTGTATAGGGTCTGACGGTCGATCTTGGCGCAACCGGCCAGATAGGTCTTGGCGGCATCCGTCCTGTCCGCCGTGAATGGGCCGTCACGTGCCCCGCTAACGATGCCCGCAAGCCCGTCCATGGCCTTGGCTACCTTTTCCGGGGCGCATCCGATAAAGAAACCGAAGAAACCCGTGCCGCGTCCCACGATATACGTGGACGAGACGTCGTAGGCCAACGGCCTCTTCTCGCGGAGCTCGGCAAAGAGGATGCCGCCCGCCGCACCGGAGAAGATGGCATCCAGAACGTCCAGGGCCGCCTCGTCGCGGTGCCCATCGCCTGGCACCAGAAACGCCAGCGTCAGGCGGCACTGGCGGCCGACCGCAACTTCGGAAACAATGACGGGCCCCGATAGTTCCGGCGGCACCTGGGGAACATGGACTACATAGGGCGGGAGGGGCTTCAGGTGATCATGGGCCGCTTGGGTATCTTGAGTCTCTTGCTCCGCTTGGGCATCTTGAGTCTCTTGCTCCGCTTGGGTATTTTGAGCCTCTTGAGCCTCTTGAGCCTCTCGGGTCTCCCGGGCAAGTTCCGCCGCATGGCCGCCTGAAGGCGGACACCAGGAAGCCAGGGCCTCGTTCAAGGCATCCGCCGCCTCGGCGGGGTCCAGGTCCCCGCCTACGGCGAAGACCAGGCTCTCGGGTCTGGCCAGGGAGCGGTACGCCTCACGCGCGTCGTCCAGCGTGAGGCTCCCCAAGGACTTGACCGTGCCGCGCCTGTCGCCCGCATAAGGGTGATCCCGGAAAACCTCGCGGCACGCCAGCCGGTAGGAACGGTCCTCGAGGTCCTCTTCCGCCTCCCGCGCCTCGGCGAGGAACTCGTCCCTGGCCCGCTCGAAATCCTCCTCGCCGAAGGCGGGATCGGTCAGGACCTCGACAAGAAGCCCCGCACCCTCCCGCCAGTGGTCCTTCAGAAACGTGCCCACGAGCCCGGTCGTGTCACGTCCGGACACGCCGTCCAGGCTGGACCCCCGACCTTCCAGCGTCCGGGCCAGCTCCGGCGCGGATCTCTTCCCCGTGGCCCTGCCCCAGACGTCGGCCATGAGCGCCATGAGCCCTTCCCGTCCGCCGTGCTCGGCGAAACCCCCTCCAAATGCCGAGACCCTCATCTCGACCAGGGGCAGTGCCGGGTCGTGAGCCGCTACCATCCTGGCCCCGCAGGCGAGCGCCGTCTCCTCGAAGGAAGGCCGCGCCGCAGGACTGGCCGAGGCGCCCGGGGGCCTCCCGGCGAGTCTCCGGGCGGCATCGAAAACCGCGGCCTCGTCCGGCACGGGGGCATCCTCGGGAAGGAGCACCGCGATCGAGAGCCCCTCCGGCACGAAGATCGTGGCAGCGAGCCTGGCCAGATCCCCCGCCCCCGTCCGCGCCCGCAGGCCGGGATAGGCGTCCTTCAGCCTGAAGTCCCCGAAGGCGAGCTCGAATGACACGGCGGACTCCGCCAACGATTCGGCGTCCTCCTGGTCCTCAAGAAATCCCATGGCCGCCATGGCCTTGACCCTTGCCAGCTCGTCGGCGCCGGGCGGGGAGGCGGAAAGGCCGAGGAGCTCGCCCACGACGGCCCCGACGGCGGCGACGATCTTCTCGGGGTCGGTCCGGAACTCGATCATGAACGCGCCGGCCCCGTCGTAGGCGCTCGCCCGGCAGGAGATCTCCGGCGCCAGGCCCAGCCTGTCGCTCACGACCTCGTTCAGCCTGGACGAGATCCCGGAGCCCAGGATCTCCACCATGAGATCCACCGCCGGAGCCCAGGGGTCCCCGACCGGCGGGCTCCGGAACCCCATGACCGCCATGGGCATCTTTGCCAGGGGGTGACGGAGGACACGGACCACGGGGCCGCCTGCGGGCTGCGCGGGCGCCGCGGGCCGGACCAGGGGAAACCCGGGGTTTAGGAACTCCCCGAAGAAGCGCTCTGCCAGACGCGCCGCACGGCCGGGATCGAAGCCGCCGGCGATTACCAGAAACGTATTGTCGGGGCGGTAATGCCTGCGGTGGAACTCCTTGAGCGACCCGAGGCTCGCGGCCGACACGGAATCGGTCGAGCCCAGTACGGGATGCGCCAGCGGATGGCCCTTCCCGAAGCAGTCCTCGTAGAAGGCTTCGCAGAGTCTCACCTCGGGGCAGTCGGCGTCCTGGCGCAGCTCCTCAAGGACCACCTCCTTCTCGAGGGCGAACTCCTCCGGGTCGAAAGCGGGGCGGAAGACAAAGTCCGCCAGGATGCCCAGGGCGGCCTCCAGCCCTTCGCTCGGGATCTCGGTGTGGTAGCAGGTCTCCTGCACATCGGTATAGGCGTTGAGATCCCCGCCGAACCGCTCGACCTCGAAGGTGATCTCCTCCGCGCCTCTCGATGGGGTACCCTTGAAGACCATGTGCTCGACGAGGTGAGCCAGGCCGTGCTCGTCGGGCCGCGTTTCCGAGGCGGAACCGGCCTTGACGACGAGCCGGACGGCGACCGCGGGAAGGCCCTGTTGCGGGACCATGATCACCTTCAGCCCGTTTTCCATGACGAAAAACGTGTCGGCGGAGCACGGGAGCCCCGTCTCGCCCAGGAAAACCGTCATCATCCACCTTCGGAAAAGGAAGGAAGCCGCGTCCCGCCGTCCGCGGCACTTTCGGCGAGTGCGAGACAAAATCGGGCGGGCGGCGGACCTCAAGCAGGAGGACATCCGCGTGTCGCCGAAAGTCCATGGGGCACCCGGCATAGCCTTAGGAACAGGGAGCAGCGTGGGGAAAAGGCAAAAAAAGCCACCGAGGTGGCTCCAGGGCTCAAAGGCTCAAGGGACACGGGTCGCCGACAGGACGGTGAAATGCCCCCGTCTGTGAAAGGCTTGCGGTCGGGAGACCCGGCAAAGCTTAATTTTTATCGAGCGCGAAAGTCAAGACGGCCGTCAAGGCCCATCGGTTACGGCGACTGCCTTGACGGCGACCCCGACAACCGCGCGAAGGCACGCGGCTGACCCCCATCAGTCAGCCTTCCCCCACTCCTGTCGGCGTTTCATGCCGTCTTACGGTCACGTGCCTCTGTCCACCACCCGCGCCTTCATGGCCACGCCCGCGCCGACGGAAGCCTGCCGCCCTGCCCTCAGCCTTCCGGCTTCCGGTCCGCAGACATTCAGGCCTCCGGTTCGTCAGAGCTCCAGCCCGCCGGTCCCCAGGCTTTCAGGCCTCCGGTTCTTCAGACTACCGGCCCGCCGGTCCCCAGGCTTTCAGGCCTCCTGTTCTTCAGACTACCGGCCCGCCGGTCCCCAGGCATTCCGGCAGAACCTCCGGTCCGCCGACCCATTTGCCCGCGCCTTTCCTCCGACCGGTTCCTCCGTCCCGCTCCGCTTCACGGCGGCGCCGGACGGGCCCGGGAAGCGGCACAGGGGCGCGGCGTGAGAGGCGGCATGACGCTAAACTACTCTAAGCTTGCCAATTTCTATATAACTGCCTATAATATAAAATCGCAACTGCGAACCCGCCCTGCCCCCCTGAGCCGGGGGGGACGGCCCCGTCTTTGGTGCCGCGAGAGCCCACCCTTCCGAAGCCCCCGATGCCGCCTGGAACCCGGCGCGTCCGAAACCGCCAGCGAGGCGTCTTTCATGGCCGAAACGAAAAAGACAACCTGGTCCATAGACCGGCTCCTGAAGCCGAACACGCGCATAGACCTCATCCTGGACATCGATCTCATCAACGACAGGATCGACGTGCGCTACGGCTCCGTCTACGACATCACGGACCAGTTCGTAATCATCTCCCAGACAGACCCCCTGATGACGATGTCCATGTCCGGCCGCGACGTCGAGGTGACCTTCGTGGGACGCGACCCCGTGAGCGGCGAGATCCTGCGTTGGGGCTGGACCGGCAGGATCGCGAAAATCGCCCCCTACGCCCTGAACCAGACGGAGAACGTCCAGGCCGTCTACATCACGGCCCCCCGCGCGGGCGAGATAAACGAGACCAACGCCCGCATGGACTACCGGCTCACCATAGTGAGCAACGAGCACATCAGCATCCAGACCCACCCCTCCTTCGGGCGGGTGGTCCTCTTCGACTTCTCCGCGGGAGGGGTGCTAATCGGCGTGCCCGCCCCCCCTCAGGCGGCGCTGGGCATGCGGCTGTGGTTCACCCTCTTCTTCCCCAACTTCATGACCCAGGGCGGCCAGACCACGATAAACGGCGAGGCCGAGGTGGTGCGCATCAACTACGCCCCCGGGGACACCATGGCCAAGCTTGGCCTGAAGTTCCACGAGCTGGATCTCAACGCCACCCGGGCCCTCCAGAAGGCCATCAACTACTACATGCTGGAAGAGCAGCGCATACGCAACCGCACCGATACCTGACCGTCCATCCTTCCTCCTCCCCGATGGCCTGATGACGCATGATTATTGCCCATTTGGGGCTCGCGCCACTGTCGCATCCCCGGACTCGCCCCCGCCTTTTCACGGCCGCTCCGGCCCTTTCCCCGATTCCCTCGCCCGCTTCCGACTTGCGTGTCCTGCCTTGATTCCCCCCGTCAACCTATCTGGATTCATGCCGTAATCGTGCCCTGGTTCCGGCGATCTACATGCCCGGTTCCGGCCCCGCCTTGAAAGTCGGGTTCCATTCATCACGGAACCGGAATAAGTTGGAACGGCGACCCGAGACAGGCAACGCCCCCTGGCATAGGCCTCAGGGAAGCTGAAGAGTTGACAAAATCTACCACTTATAGAGGCATGACTGCCGTCCTGCCTGATTGGACCGCCGCCGCCCCATCCCGCTCTTCATCATGAATCCCTCGCCTACTTATTACGGTGGCGTCATCCATGATGCGTTCGCAAAAAGTCCCGAAGCAATAACAGGCATCTCCGCCACACGGTTCCCGGACCGGCGACTCCGCAAGACGGCACCCGGATAGCTGAGTAAGTGGCGGGTGGAGGCGGGC
>JAISFS010000179.1 GCA_031263485.1 Deltaproteobacteria bacterium
AGCCAGGGCCAGGAAGGAAGCCGGACGGGCCGGAAGAGAGCCAGGGCCAGGAAGGAAGCTGAACAGGCCGGACCGACTCCGGGCGCTCAGCCCCGGAACGGTCAGCCCAGGCGGTCGCGCCACCCGCCTAGAACGGGAACTCCTCCTGGAGCTCCTGATCCTCCTCGTGGGAGACCCTCTGGGGCGAGGCCATGAAGTCCTGGTAGGCGAACCCCGTCACCCAGATGGGGGCCACTGGCCGAACCGGGCAGGCGTTCTGGCAGGCCCCGCAGCCGATGCACAGCTGGGGCTCCAGCGTGGGTTCCACGCGGCCTGAGGGTCCCGGCATCATGTCCACGGCACCCGTGGGGCAAAGTTCGGCGCAGGCCCCGCAGCTGGTGCCGTTCTTGACCACTATGCACTCGAGCCGGTCCAGATGCACCTCTCCTATGCGCATCACGTGCTTCTGCTCGACCGTTATGTCCACCAGGGCGCCGGCCGGGCAGACCCTCGCGCACTCCACGCAGTCGTACTGGCAGAAGCCCGTGTAGGCGTCCACCAGGGGCTTGGCCATAAGCTGGGGCCCGCCCCCCGGGCTGGGGACAATGGCGTGGTTCGGGCAGGCGCGGACGCAGGTGTGGCAGAGGGTGCAGTGGGCGTTCAGGTGCGCGAGCGAGAGCGCCCCCGGCGGGAGCACCGGCTGGACGGCCGGGACGAAGTCGGGGAGCATGCGGCCCCTCAGTGTGTCGGGCGTGACGAAGGCCGCGCCCGCCAGGGCCCCGAGCCCGGCCTTCCTCAGAAAGCCCCTGCGCACGGGGCCGGCCTCGGCCGGCGGAGCCTCGCGGACGTAGCGAAGCGATCCGTTGGGGCATGCGGCCAGGCACTCCAGACACATGACGCAGCGGCCGAAGTCCACGTTTCGCCCCTCGTGATCCGCGCAGGATGCCGGGCAGACCCTGGAGCAGCGCCCGCAGCCCAGGCACTTCTCGGTCATGGCGAAACGTCTCCTGGAGATGCGGGCGAAAAGCGAAAGGATGAAGCCCGTGGGGCACAGGGAGTTGCAGAAGCCGCGTCCGAAGAAATAGCCCGAGGCAAGTACGGCCATGAGCACCAGGGGAGGGCCTTCCCAGAGGAGGCTTCTGGAGGCGAGCACGCTGTAGGGCTCCAGCGTCCCGAAGGGGAGCGTCACCCCGGCCCAGAACAGCGCGAGCGTCGCCAAGGGAACGGCGGCGCGCCAGCGGGAATACGGCTTGAAGGCATAGCGCCTGGGCCTGGCCTTCATGCGCAGGGTCCCCGCCAGATCGAGGGCGGCGCCCAGAGGGCAGACGAACGAGCAGAACGCCCGCCCGAAGAGGGCCGTAAGCGTCACGTACGCAACGAACAGGGGCACGGCGTAAAGAGCCCCGGCGGAGAAGAGGGCCGCCGTGAGCTGCCCGAACTGGAGCTTCGCCATGAACGAGAGCGGCCCGCCAAGCTCAGCCGGGTACGTGAAGGCCAGTACGAAGAAAGCGAGCATGAGGGAGGCCACGAGCCTTCTCGCGAGTTTCAGGCGGGTAGCCTTTTTCTTTTTCATGGAAGTCGTCTCTGCCCGGACCGGGAAGCCGGGACTGCGTTTGGGGACCAGCGGAGCGGCACGGGACGGATCATGGCTGGCCGCAGCCAGCTGGCTGGCTGAGGGCTGAGGCGGCTACGGAGGGAGGCCGGCTGACCGCTGGCTTCTGAATGAATGAGGTCGGCTGATCGACGGCTGCAGGGGGGGCAACAGGCCGCTCACTGCGAACAGATGCCGACTTTCCGCAAACTGCTGAAAGTCAATTTCAGAACGCGGACTGAAGACTGGGGGACAAAATCCGCTACCAGCCGACCGCTGTTTGCAATCTGAAAACTTTGGTCTGCATGATGCGAAGTTCAAAAAGCAGACGCTGGTCAACAGTTATCATATAGCCAACTCCGGACATCGAAATGCGTAACGAATAGGACGTCCTGGGTAAACGGCAACAGAAAAGGGCGTCATGACTCGCGAGGCAGTTGAAAAAGACGGCATCGGACGGAGCTCCATGAAGCTTCATGACAGACAGAGTTCCATGAGCCCTATGACAGAGCTACATGACGGTCATGCAGAAGCTTCATGCGGTGAAGGTGAGAGGATAGCGCACAAGCGGCTTGATGTTCAAGGGGAACGCCTGTCAGGAAAGGGCCTCGCGGGAGCCAGGCCGCCGTGGTCATGAACGCTTTCCTGCCGTCAGTCCGCAACGCGGGACGTGACACGCGTTCCGCTGACGCATGAGGACCTTCCGCTGACGTCAGAAGACGAGAGCGTGGACGCCTGAAGGCGAGGGCAAGGACGCATGAAGGTGCGGACAGGGACCAGGGCGCAAATGTCCCTTCCCCCCTCGACCGGACCGGAGCGGACTGCCAGGCATGGAGCGACGGGACGCTCGCATTCCGGACGCCGCTCCGGTCGGGCTTCGGGGCGGAGGCCTTGCACGGACCGCGGCACGGGACGCGGAAGCCCGCGCCCCCCAGCCGGGGCCTGTCAGGCTGTCAGGCGCTGGACGTTCAGTGTGCTCAGGTCCGCCTTGCCAATGCCCCTCTCGGCGGCAAGGGTTATGTAGGTGGGCACGGGGAGCCCCGCCGAGGAGAAGATGGAGGCGCAGGCGGAGTCCACGGCCACCGGGTCCTCGGAGGCCAGGAGCATCTGGCTGGAGAGGTAGCGGGAGTCCCCGCGGCCGCGGGGGCCGCCCGAGATCATGACCCTCATGGCCTCCACGACGTTCAGGACGGGCTTCTTGTGGAGGAGCAGGTCGGGAAGGGACTCGTCTATGCCGCTCCGGTGGAGAGGCCCCCTGGACCAGATGGCGCCCATGAGGTTCTTCATGGCGGCGGTCATCCTGGCACCCCCGTGGTGCTTCAGGACGGGCACGTTGATGACCGCGTCCGCCTCCAGGTAGGCCTCGTGGAGCTGGGTGCCGGAAAGGTACTGGCCCCCGGGGAGCTGGACCTCCTGGAAGTAGCCGGACTCGTGGGCGGGAGCCACCGTGGCCCCGGCGTCCTTGGCCGCGGCCTCCAGGCCGGAGTCCCTGTAGGCTGCCGCCCAGTTGTCGCAGGTGTTGTCGAAGACGATGACCTTGCTGGCCCCCAGGTTCAGGGCGTTCTTGACGATGTGGGCCACCAGGGCGGGGTTCGTGTTGGCGCAGGTCTCCGGCCCGACGGCCCAGCCCATGTTGGGCTTGACCACCACCGTCTGGCCGCTCTTCACGTACTTCCCGAGGCCGCCCAGGGCCGTCAGGGCCCGGTCGAACATGGCGGTGAGCTCGGTTCCGCGCACGGCCACGAGGTCCGGAAACTGGGCCTCCTGGGCGTGTGCGGCTCCGGGCATGCCCCAGGCGGTGCCGGCCGCCGCGACGGCGGCCCCGGCCGCCAGGTTCTTGAGGAAAGTTCTTCTTATCATTTAAGGTACTCCGTTGCCCGGGGCACAGAGGCCACGGGCATGTGTCTGCGGTTGCCCGGAGGGCTGGTTCCTCCGGGCCAGGTCGGCCGGACGCGGGAGGCTCAGGGCCGCCCGTGCGGCACTGGCGTCACGGGAGGTCAGGCGACCCCCCGTGCCGGCCTTCGGCCGCCCCATCTTTGGGACGGGGGACCGGGAGCGGCACCGACCGGGATCCCCCTGCAGGGCGGGGGGCACCCCTGCCCCGCCGCAGGATGCGGACGGGAGAGGCGCGGCGTCGGCTGGGCTGAGGCAGGAGAGGGAAGGCCTGGGGGCGCCTTGGCGGACCGGCCCCGTCAGGGCGGGGCCGTGAGGCTTCAGGGGCTTTCGGCGCTCGGGGAACCGCGGCGCCGGACGGGCAGCGGCCTGGGGATCCGCAAGAGATCCGCAGGCAGATGTCCCGGACGGCTCGGGTTTAGGGGGGAGGTGACGGCGGGCGCCGGGGCCCGCTCGAGATTATTTTAGACCAAATTGCCTCACATCAATAGCGGCACCCCGGGTGGCCGGAAACATCTTGATAATAGCCACTTTTGCGACCTTCGGGACTGCCGAGAGCTCTCCGGGTTCCACGAAGATTCCCAGAAGATTGCCCGAACGTTCCCCGTGAATGCCCCAGTTGGCAATTGTCAGCCAGCCGTAAAATTTCGTCTGTGCCCTTGAGCCCCTGGAACCCGTAACCCTTGGCCACGGAGGCCAATAATCCCGGAACGCCTGGCACAGGTGCGCTTGAAGCCCTGCTCCTCGGGCTCCATCGGCCCTGAACGCCGGCGCCTCGGATCCGAAGGCCCGTTACGCAGGCTCTCGGAAGTCCTGAACACCGTAACCCAGTGCCCCGGAGGCCCGGAATCAGAGAGCCCCGGAGACGGGTGCCCGGAATCCAAGGGCCAGGGAGCCGGATGCCCGAATCCAAGGGCCAGGGAGCCGGATGCCCGGAATCCAAGCACCAGGGAGCCGGAGACCCGGAATCCAAGACCCCCTGAACAGGAGGCATGAACCCTGAGCCCCTGAAACCAGCCGGAAGTCTCGGCGGGCTGCGCCTGCGCCAGAAACCGCCGTAGCACAGCGGCCTTCCATGCCGTCTCCCCGCCTCATCAGCCGTTAACTCCCCCGCGCTCAGGCCTGATCTCCGGCTGGAAACTTCTATCCTGAAAAAAACTGGAGAGTCGTCTCAAGCTGAACCGCTACACTTCCGCTCTCAGCCCTTCCGCTACAAAATGCAGGGAGCAGAGTCAATAAATTAAATTTCAAAACATGTCAGAACTAATGACCTGAAAGCCTGAAACAGTCTATGTTTTCCTCACTTTACGCTTCCGATTCCGGTTCCGCTTCAAAATCCTGTTCCTGTTCCGGTTCCGATTGCGATTCCGCTTGTTTCGCATGCGAAGCCTGTTCCGGACGATAATCCAAGACAGTCTAATCCGCCCGATTGTCTTTTCAGGTTCACAAACCTCTCAGGATCACTATCCTCAGACTGTCGGAATAGCCGGCCCCCCTGGAAACCCGAATTCTTAAGAAAAATACTTATCCGGCTCCGCTTAAGGCGAAGCCGGCGCGGAACGGGAATAGTCAGGCGAACCGGGACGAAGCGGAACAGTCACGCGAAGCCGATGTGAAACTGTTGCCGGCACCATCCAAAATGTCCGTTCCCTGCCCGATCCCCGGGTGCCTGACAGCGGACGAACTGCCATTCCCCGGACCTTACCGGGAGGTTGGCAGCCTGAAGTCCGGCAGAGAACTTCCGGTTCCCGAGACCGCCCACGCGCGGCGCAAAACGGGCCAAGGCTGGACAAGTAACGGACGATCAACTAATATGGTGCCCGCCCGATCCCCCGGCATGCGGGGGCCGTCTTCCAGGCGGCCCCGCGCGAGGGCCGGGTCGAGGGAGTCAGTCATGAAAACCTACGATCTCGTCATAGTCGGGGGAGGCCCCGCCGGCCTTTCCGCCTCGATATACGCATCAAGGGCGGGC
Source organism: Deltaproteobacteria bacterium (assembly GCA_031263485.1). GTDB lineage: Bacteria > Desulfobacterota > Desulfarculia > Adiutricales > Adiutricaceae > JAIRZX01. The sequence goes on from JAISFS010000179.1 coordinate 5,436, forward strand.
CTGAAGGTCCTGGTCCTGGAGCAGACCATCTCCGGAGGGCAGATGCGCCTCACCGGGACCATAGAGAACTACCCCGGCTTCCCCGAGGTGACGGGCGCCGAGCTCTCCGAGGCCCTCCACCGCCAGGCCGTCAAGCAGGGGGCGGAGCTCCTGGCTTCCGTGGCCAGGACCCTCAGGTCGGAGGACGGGCGCTTCGTCATAGAGTCCTCGACGGGGACCTACCTCTGCGGGGCGGCAGTCGCCGCCTCCGGCACCATCCACCGGAACCTTTCCTGCCCCGGCGCCGAGGAGTACGTGGGAAGGGGCGTGAGCTTCTGTGCGCTGTGCGATGCCGGCTTCGTCCGCGACGACACCGTGGCCGCTGTCGGCGGTGGCAACAGTGCCCTGGAGGAGGCGGACTTCCTGACGAAATACGCCGCCAAGGTCTACGTCATACACCGCCGCGACGAGTTCAGGGCCGACATGGCCCTCCAGGACCGCGCCCGCGCCAACCCCAAGATCGAGTTCGTCCTGAGCGCCGAGATCGACGCCATCGAGGGAAGCGACATCGTCGAGAGGGTGCTCGTCCGCGACAAGAAGACCGGCGACGTGAGGGCGCTGAGCGTCGGCGGGGTGTTCATGTTCGTCGGGAGCTCGCCCAACGCGGACTACCTGCCGCGCGACGTCAAGAGGACCGAGGCCGGCTGGATCCAGACCGACCAGAATCTCCAGACCTCTTTCCCGGGACTCTTCGCGGCAGGCGACGTCCGGGACACGGATCTTCGGCAGATAGTAACCGCCACGGCCGACGGGGCGCGGGCAGGCATGAACGCCAGCAAGTACCTCACAGAGACCGGCTGGGCCGAAAGGCGCGGCGCCTTATAGGCAGCCTTCGGAAAGCTCGCGGTTTTACGGCCAGATCCTGCCTGGCGAGGCCGTGCCTGTAGATTGGGCTGAATCCTGAACAGTGAATTGTTTCATCTGACAGCGGATTTAACCTCATTACTCCTCATTTCGCATATGGAGATGAATTAGACCATGAAATCAAATTTCGTCACTGACGACAGATTAGATCGCAAGACCTCTCTTAAACCGTAATAATCCTCATTTCACATGGAAAAACTGATTGAAACTAATTATTCCGCATTTCGCAATTAAGGTTCCGTGTTCTCCCCCATTCGTTCATATTTATGCAAAAGAGTAATAAGGCAGGGATGTGCAAAGGAATAGCAGTCTGGCCATGACCAAAGTTACAGCTTCATGCCAATACTTTCTGAACCTCGTTTATGCTGAATCACTTATTTATACTTGCCAATATTTTCCGGCCCTGTTCTCTCGCCTCCACTGCCTTGCCCCGTTCCCCGCTCCGTCCAGGCCCGTCGCCCCTCCGGCAATCCTCCACCGAACCATTCTGCCCGGAGATGCGCTAACCCGTCCAACCGGAGACGATGTCGGGAGTCGTTAAAATTATCTGTCCAGCCATGACAGAAGTTAAAGCTTTATGCCAATATTGTTCACAACTCATTGATAATGGGGCATTTATTCAAACTCGCCTGGCCTTGCTTGCCTGTTCCCTCGTCTGCCTTGCCCCGATTCTCGTTCCGCCCTGCCCCGTCCCCCAAGCTTCCGGCGAACCATCCTGGCCGGAGACGCGAACCCTTCCGCCCAAAGATAAGGACGGGAGCCGCAAAGGGATTTCATTCTGACCATGACCGACATTAAAGATTCTTGCCAATATTTCCTGCAACTTATTGATAATGGAGCATTTATTGAAACTAGCCTGGCATTGCCCGCCCTGTTCCCTCGCCTCCCCCCCTGCCTTACCCCGATTCTCGCACCTCCATGCGCCGTCCCGCAAGCTTCCGGCGAACCATCCTGGCCGGACTCTAACCCCTCCGCTCAAAGATGAGGACGGGAGGCGCAAAGGAATTTCGGTCCCACCATGTGCAAAGTTGCAGCTTGTTGCCAATATATTCCATAACTCTTTGATAATGGAGCAGTTATTGATA
>JAISFS010000254.1 GCA_031263485.1 Deltaproteobacteria bacterium
AGGGAAGGGAAGGGAAGGGCAGGGAAGGGAAGGGTATCCAAACGCGCTCCGGCACCCGCGCGGGCGCCGCAGAACGGAATGGTCACGTTCGTTGGCGCCCGGTCGGTCGGTGCCGGCTGCATGGCCAGCGACATATAATAAGGTGGGAGCGAGCCGGTGCCGCCAGATCTCTCCGGCGGCGGAACCGGACGGCGGCCTTCCGAAAGGATTGGTCCCAAGAAGGCGACCGACCGGTCGGGCATGGCGCAGCCCTCTCCGCGCCACGGAGCTCTCGGCCTCTGCGGGCGGCGTCCCCGCGCACGGACGGCGGGACGGTAGGGGACTGGTCACGGGGAGCGGAGCGACAAGGTCCGATGCCGGCTTCCCATGCGCGCCGTGCCGTTCGGAATGGAGCGGTCGGTGCGGAGGTGCGGTCCATGCGGGTGTCCGGCATTCGTCGGCGATGAGGCGAACGGGGTACCGGCGGGCAGTACGTACGGAACGGGAGATGAGGGATATGGCTGGCAGGACGCGAGATACGTCGGATTCGAATGAGTAGTGCCGGACGGGATGAGGAAACGGAATTTTCATATCGGTGTCCGCTTCCACCGGCGCGTGACGGCACGGTCGGGGTGAAACACGGGCACATGGGTAAAGCTCAGCCGGAAGGGCAAGTCACGTCATGATATCCGCATGCAGGATTCGGCATGCCGGCTCATCCGCGATTCGGTGAATAATTCGAGCGTCCTCATTGCGATTTGGAAAATATTCGACATATCGAATGGCGATAGGACGCCAATTCGCGCGTTTCAGTTACGATTCGGACTCATATTCGTTCAGATGAATGGCGATTGGGTATCCATACGTGCATGTTCATGGCGATTTCGGATTTTTTCGTTCGCCGGAGTGGCGATTGGCTGCATTTTTTTGAGAACGGAAAGCGGATGGGGGCATTGGGGGTCGTCCCGAAAACGACCGGACACCTAATTTTCTAACTCGAGTGCGATAGCGCACATATTCGCACGTTCGAATTGCGGTTTCTGGTTTTGCCGTACAGGACAGTAACTTTAGAATTTAAGAGAAACGCGGTGCCGGCCTCTGCGGGATAATGCCGGACGCGGCCATCCTCTCCGACCGGCCGGAAGAGACTCGGGCCGGACAGGCACGGAATTTTCAGGGCAGGAATCATTTTAACCCCGTCATCTGAATGACGCGGCATCCGTTCGGGAGAGTGGCGATTGCCGGACGGTCGTGATTCGGCGTCTGAAGGACATTCGCACGCGAGAGTTGCGATTGGCGCATTGGTTATTGGGGATGCTGTTCTTTTGACCGAGCCTCCGAGCTTCGGTCGGCGATAAGGTGATTTTGGAGAGATGCGGTCCGCTGTCGCATGTCCTGACTGGAAAACGGTATCGAAGCCGTCTCGAGGCGAATGATTAGCCATGTTGGATTGCGATTGGCGTCATAATCGTGCATCCGTATTGCGAAAGGCATCCTATTCGCTCTGTTCCGTTACGATTGATCAAATATTCGCATGGTTTGATTTCGATTGGCAATGCATTCGCATGGTAGGGTGGCGATTGATTTCATATTCGACAGCCTGGATTGCGATTGGCGGGGGCAAAAAAAATTTTTTTATTTTTCAAAATTGATATCCAGGACGGATCCGCTCCGGCTCGTTCTGGCCTGCGGCATGTATCGTACCAGTCTCTTGCGATTGAAAGCCGAGATCAGTGTGGTGCCACATCAGCAAATTTAGATAATTTATGCTTATTCCAAACAATTCAATTGCTGTATTAGATTGTTTTATAACCATCGAAAGTCGGAACATTTCCGTGAAACTGCCGAAGCGGCGTCACCGAAACGGTGCCCTTGAATAACTGATGGGGAAAAGTCAAAGGTCAATTTGCCGATATTGTGAAATTTTGGATGATCCAATCGTCAAAGAACTGGTTTAAATTTTCTGACATGCTGTGCTATCATCCTAATCACGCGAGGCACCCCGCCACCGGTGGACGGGGAGGACCGGCGCTCCCCCGGTTTCAGGCGGGGCCAAGGGTCTAAGGAGGGCCGGGCCATGATCGGATTGGACGAGAAGGCGGTGCGAGATATTCTCGACGGGCACCGCAACGATCCCCAGCAGATAATCGCGGCGCTTCTGGACATTCAGGAGGCGTCGGGCACGAGCCACGTCGAACGCCGGTGGGCGGCCCTGACTGCCGGTGCCCTGAATGTGCCGGATTCGAGGGTCCACGAGGTGCTGAGTTTCTACAGCATGTTCTCCGAAAAGCCGAGGGGAAGGCACGTGGCCGAGGTCTGCCAGAGCTCCCCCTGCCTCTTCTCCGGCGGGCGCGAGCTCATGGGGTGGCTCAGGGAGGCGCTGGGCATAGAGGAGGGCGAGACGACTCCCGACGGCGAGGTGACCCTCGAGGTCTCCGGCTGCTGCGGCCGCTGCGCGGGGTCGCCGGCCCTGATGGTGGGCGAGGAGGCGTACACGGTCGGCTCCGAGGAGGACGCCAGGACCCTGGCCGCGAGCTTCCGGGAGAAGAACCCGGGGATGAGGAGGCCGCTGCTGTGCGAGAAGTGAAGATCCTCATGAAGGGCGCCGACCGTCCTGACCCCCTGGACGTCGGCGGGTACCTTTCCGGAGGGGGATACGAGGGGCTCAGGAAGGCCCTGGGAATGACCCCCCGGGAAATCATAGCCGAGAGAAAGGACGCGAAGCTCCTGGGGCGGGGCGGCGCGGCCTATCCGGCCGGGAACAAGTGGGAGCAGCTCCTGGGCATTCACGAGACCCCCAAGCACATAGTGTGCAACGCGGACGAGGGGGAGCCCGGGACATTCAAGGACCGCTTCATAATGGAGAGGAACCCCTTCATGCTCCTGGAGGGGATGACCATAGCCGGACTGGTCTTCGGGGCGACCGAGGGCCACGTCTACGTGAGGGGCGAGTACCGTTCCGTCCAGAGGGGCCTCATGAAGGCCGTCGAGAGCGCCAGGAAGGCCAACGTCCTGGGCGACGGCATACTGGGGAGCGCTTTCAGCTTCGACGTCAAGCTGGTCTCCGGCGCCGGGGCGTACGTCTGCGGCGAGAACTCGGCCCTGCTGAACTCCACCCAGGGCCTCGCGGGAAAGCCCCGCATAAAGCCTCCCCACCTGGCCGAGGTGGGCCTGTTCGGGCTGCCGACCCTGGTGAACAACGTGGAGTCCTTCGCGAACGTGCCCGCCATCGTCAGCATGGGAGGGAAGGCCTTCCTGGACATCGGCCACCCTGAGAGCGGCGGGACGAAGCTCGTCTGCCTCTCCGGCCACGTGGCCAGGCCAGGGGTCTACGAGGTGCCCCTCGGATCCGTGACCCTCCGCGAGGCCGTCTTCGATCCGGAGCTGGGCGGGGGCATGGCGGAGGGCCGGGGGAAGCTAAAGTTCCTCCATCTCGGGGGACAGAGCGGACCGATTGCCCGAACCGATCTCCTGGATACTGTCTACAGCTACGCCGATCTGAGGAAGGCCAGGCTGACGGTGGGTTCCGGGGCGGTGGTGGTGATGGACGAGACCGTATCGGTGCTGGACTACCTTTCTGCCGTCTCGCGTTTCTTCATTCGGGAGTCCTGCGGCAAATGCACCCCCTGCCGTCTGGGCAACGGGGCGGTCCTGAAGATTCTGGAGGATCTGGCCGTCCCGGGCGTTTCGGGCCGGGGGAAACTGAAGACTCTGGACGAGCTGTGCCGGGTGATGACGATGGGCTCGTTCTGCGGGCTGGGGCGGGCCGCGACGGTGGCTCTCGTGAGCGGATGGAAGGCTTTCCCGGACGAGATCGAGCGGTATGCCATGCATGATTCTCCTGCGGCGGGTCGTTTCGCGCCCTGACGGGCGGAAGCCGCTGCCCGGCCTGGGTTCCCCGGCCAGGACGGACGGCGGCCACTCCGGGGAAAGGGATCCGGAGGCGTCCCGGCCACGGCCGCCCGTACCCCTCCGAAATGCGGCCCGTCTAGTGAGGTTCCTGAAATCGTTCGCTCTGGCACCCACCCGCCACTGTCCAGTGATTTTTATCACAATGTAATCTTGCTTTATCGTTTGGCTGTTTAGGAACCTTATCTTTCCTGTACAGCCGTTCCGGGCGCGGCAGCCGTCAGTTCCTCCGGGTCTCCCCGATGAATCCGACGTGCGGGCTTAGCTCCTCTTCATCCGTCGGCCGCACGTTTCGGATTTGTCTCACACACGCTTCAAATATTCCGATTCGCGCCGCCGACTTCCCTTTCATTCATCCTTCCCAGTTCCTCAGGCATTTAGTCAGGCATCGAGTTCGGTTTATATCTTCGGTTCCGAAGTCTGTCTTCAGGCCGGTATTCCGTTCTTGAGAAATAGACCCTCCACCGGGCCGGACAGGACGTAACTTATCGGCTCGGGGCCGCACTTCTGCCGCCGGAAATCCAAGCGGCGCTCCGACCGGTTCCTGTCCCCCTCCTTCCCGAGCGTCCGGTCGAGCTGACGGCCGGGAGCGGTGTCTTCACGGGAGAAAGACGCGTCTTCCGCAGGAGAAGGAAATCTGTCCGCGAGCGGCTTCCTGAAGCGAGATATTCGATACGGGAGCCGTGAAGCTGGATCCTTGAACGGAACGCTTCATGACTGACGTGAAAGATTTAAGGATCGGAAGAACCTGAAGGACCTGAAGGACCTGAAGGGTCGATGAGGAAGTTATCGATGAAGAAGTTGAAGTTCATGAAGAGCTTGAATCCCTAACCGTCGCCGGCGTGATCCGGTTTTCAGATCTCCTACCGCTGCCGTAAAGCTTCCGGGGTACGTTCTCAAGCGAACTTGCCTGTCCGGCTTCGGATTTTCATCGCCTTCGCCCGTATTCTTCCGCCTGAAGAGCGTTTCGGGCGAAAACTCAGAAATCCGGTCGGAGCCGTTTAGTTTAGACCGCTGATGCCGGAAAGCCGAAAGGCGTCAGCCAGTGTCGGCAACCCGGCATCGACCGATGCCGCATTCCGGGCGTGTCCCCCCGGCATTTTCGCCATGACGAGTCAAATTTAGGCGTCCCAGCGTTCGATTCAAGAGAACCGTGTCCGGGGAAAACATTACCCGTTTAATATTATAATATAGACCATATTATTGCAATAATTTTATCTGTTATCGGCATGAAAATGCAGGAAATACGGAGATAACCGGGCGGGTAGTTTGTCAAGAAATAAATTGCATTTTACGATGAGATTTGCTAAAATGTATATATGAGTCCGCCGTTTTGACGGTTCGCAAGGCGGGCTCGGAATCCTCCGCCCCCCCGCCCGCCAACCGCCCAGACCGGGGCACGCACCCCGCTCACGGGAGAGCAACGCTAATTATGGACACTCATGCAGACAAAACCGGGGCCGTCCTGGTAGTGGGCGGCGGCATCTCCGGGGTCCAGGCTTCCCTGGATCTCGCGGAGGCGGGTTTCTACGTGTACCTCGCCGACCGGAACCCGGCAGTGGGCGGCAGGATGGCACAGCTGGACAAGGTCTTCCCGACGGACGACTGCGCCATGTGCATCGTCTCCCCGAAACTGAACGATTCCGGAAGCCACGTCAACGTGGAGTCGCTGAACCTCGCCGAGCTTGTCGAGCTGACGGGAGAGCCCGGAAGCTTCAGGGCGAAGCTCAGGATAGGTCCCCGGTACCTGGACGGGGCGGCCTGCACCGCCTGCGGCGACTGCGCGGCGGCTTGCCCGGTGTCTCTTCCCAGCGAGTTCAACCAGGGTCTCGGGCCCAGGAAGGCCGTCTTCAAGTCGTACCCCCAGGCCGTCCCCAACGCCTTCTCGCTCACCAAGGGCCCGGTCAGCCCCTGCGTGGTGAACTGTCCCGCCCACGTGAACGCCCACGCCTACGTGGCGCTGGCGGGGGAGGGAAGGCACAGGGAGGCCCTGGAGGTCATCCTCGACTCCCTGCCACTGCCGGGCACGCTGGGGCGCGTCTGCGCCCATCCCTGCGAGGGCGGCTGCAGGAGGGACCGGCTCGAGGCGCCTCTCGCCATAAGGGACATAAAGCGCCACGTGGCCGACCGGGCCGACATCGCCGAGGCGGCCGCGGCAATCCCGCGCGAGGCGCCTACGGGGCGGCGGGCGGCCATAGTGGGCGCCGGCCCGGCAGGGCTCTCCTGCGCCTACCACCTTGCCAGGGCGGGAGTGGCCTCCACCGTCTTCGAGATGAGGGAGGTGTCCGGCGGGGCCCTGCGGCTGGGCATCCCCGACTACCGGCTGCCCCCCGACGTGCTCCAGAAGGAGATAGACTTCATCCAGTCCTTCTCGGGCTGCGAGATCCGCCACGGGAAGGAGCTGGGCCGCGACTTCACCCTCGACTCCCTGTTCGCGGAAGGGTTCGGGGCGGTGTTCCTGGCGACGGGGGCCTGGAAGCCGGTCCCGCTGAACGTGCCCGGCGAGGATCTGCCGGGCGTCGTCGCCGGCCTGGGCTTCCTCCAGGAGGTGAACCTGGGGAACCCCCCCGATCTCGGCGGGAAGTCCGCCCTGGTCCTGGGAGGCGGCAACACGGCGCTCGACGCCGCCCGCTCGGCCGTGAGGCTCGGGGCCGACGTGACCCTGGCCTACCGCCGCGGAAGGTCCGCCATGCCCGCCTGGAGCTGGGAGGTGGACGAGGCCCTGGAGGAGGGCGTGAAGCTCCTGGAGTTCCGCGCCCCGTTGTCCTTCGCGGCGGACGGGAAGCGGGGGGGGATCCTGGCGAAGCTCGCCAGGGCCGTCCCCCGGGGGGATCCCTCGGACCGCCGGGCCCCCCTGGAGCTCGACCGCCGCGACCTGATGAAGATCAAGTGCGACATGGTCATTTCCGCCGCGGGACAGAGCCCGTCGAGCGATGCCCTGGCGGGCGACCCGCTCCTGCGCCTCCGCCGGAACGGCGCCGCGGAGGCCGATCCGCTGACGCTCGAGACCGGACGCCCCGGCGTGTTCGCGGGAGGGGATCTGCAGCTGGGCACCGCCCAGGCCGTAGACGCCGTGGCGGCGGGCAAGGAGGCGGCCCTGTCGATCTCCCGCCTGCTGGCCGGCCGCGACCTCCGCGAGGGGAGGGCCCCCCTCGAGGCGGCGCCCGACTCGGAGTACAGGGAAATCCCCCGAAACCAGGTGCGGATACCGCGCGCGCGGCACGGCCTGAGGCCTCCCGCCGAAAGGATCCTGGACTTCGGGGAGCTGGGTCCCGGCCTTTCCGACGAGGAGGCGCTGCGCGAGGCCTCGCGCTGCCTCTCGTGCGGGCTGTGCTCGCGGTGCATGCGCTGCGTCGGGGCCTGCCTTCCCAAGGCCCTGACGGCGGACACCCACGCCCAGTGCCGCGAGATGCGGGAGATCGAGGTGGGGGCGGTGGTGCTCGCTCCGGGCTTCGACCCCTACGATCCGTCCGACGCCGCCACCCTCAGGTACGCGGATTCCCCCAACGTCGTCACTTCCCTCGAGTTCGAGAGGATACTTTCCGCCTCTGGCCCCTTCAAGGGAGAGATGCGCAGGCCGGGAGACGGCAGGGAGCCGTCCAGAATCGCCTGGATCCAGTGCGTGGGCTCCCGAGACGAGAACCTGTGCGGGCACTCCTGGTGCTCGTCCGTGTGCTGCATGTACGCGATGAAGGAGGCCCGTGTGGCCATGGAGCACGCAGGAGGGCCGGAACGCCTCTCGGCGACGGTCTTCCTCATGGACGTGAGGGCCCACGGCAAGGACTTCGAGAAGTACTACGGCCGCGCCAGGGACGCCGGGGTGAGGTTCGTGAGGTCCCGCATCCACACGATCACCCCTCTTCCTTCCGGCGACGTGTCGCTGAGCTACATAGGCGCCGGAGGGGAGGCCGCGTCCGAGACCTTCGACATGGCCGTCCTCTCGGTGGGGCTCGCCCCGCCCAGGGGCCTGGCCGGCCTGGCTTCCGCGGCGGGCGTCTCCCTGAACGGGGAGGGGTTCCTCGCCGCCGTGCCCTTCGTGCCGTACGGCACCACCAGGGACGGGGTCTTCGCCTGCGGGGCCGCGTCCGAGCCCAAGGACATCCCCCAGTCCGTCTGCGACGGCTCCGCCGCCGCGGGAGCGGCCGCCGAGGCGCTCGCCTCCGCCAGGGGCACGCGAACGCTGGAGAGGCAGTATCCCGCCGAGCGGGACACCGCCTCCGAGATTCCCCGCATCGGGGTGTTCGTCTGCCGCTGCGGCATAAACATCGCCTCGGTCGTGGACGTGGAGTCGGTGAAGGACTACGCGGCTTCCCTCCCCTTCGTGGAGCTCGCGAGCGACTCGCTCTTCACCTGCTCCGCCGACTCCCAGGCCAGGATAAGGGACGCCATAGCCGAGCACGGGCTGAACCGCGTGGTGGTGGCGTCCTGCTCCCCCAGGACGCACGAGGCCATGTTCCGGGAGACCCTGGCCCAGGCGGGACTGAACCGCTACCTCTTCGAGATGGCGAACATCCGCGACCAGGACTCCTGGGTGCACCGGGGCGAACCGGAGCGGGCCACCAGGAAGGCGAAGGATCTCGTGCGGGCGGCGGTCGCCAAGGCCGCGCTTCTCGAGCCCATGCACCTCACCCGGATGGACGTGACCCGCGAGGCCCTCGTGGTCGGCGGCGGGGCGGCCGGCCTGAACGCGGCGCTCTCTCTGGCCGGGCAGGGGTTCAGGGCGCACCTGGTGGAGAAGAGCGGCGCGCTGGGCGGCAGGGCAAGGGAGCTCCACCTGAGGGACCGGGACGTTCCGGCCTACGTGGCGGAGCTGGCGTCGAGGGCCCTGGCCCATCCCCTGATAGACGTCCACATGGAGTCGTACCCCGTGAGCTCGGAAGGCTTCCTGGGCAACTTCGAGACCAGGATCCAGGGCCCCGGGGGGACCTTCACGGTCAGGCACGGCGCGACGGTGCTCGCCTGCGGGGGGCGGCCCCACGTCCCGTCCAGCTACCTTTACGGGAGCCACCCCGGGGTCCTGGTCTCGCTGGACGTGGACAGGATGCTCCGCGAGAACAGCCCCGCCCTCGAGGCTCCCGGAGCGGTGTTCACGTTCATCCAGTGCGTGGAGTCCCGCTCCGGGGATCGCCCCTACTGCTCCAGGACATGCTGCTCGCATACCATGGAGTCCGCGCTCTCGATACTCGACAGGAACCCCTCCGCCGCCGTCTACGTCCTATACCGGGACATCAGGACCTACGGCTTCAGGGAGAAGCTCTACAGGGAGGCCAGGGGCCGCGGGGTCCGCTTCGTCCGCTACGAGGAGGACGCGCCTCCCTCGGTCGAGGACGCCGGCGGCGGCAGGCTCAGGATCTCCCTGGAGGACCACGTGCTGCTGAGGCCGATATCCTTCACCTCCGACTGGCTGACGCTGGCCACGGGCATCGACCCCAATCCGATGAAGGCCGAGATAGCCGAGGTGTTCAAGGCCCAGCTGAACGCCGAGGGCTTCCTCCTGGAAGCCCACATGAAGCTGAGGCCGGTGGACCTGGCTTCCGACGGCCAGTTCCTGGCCGGCCTGGCCCACTACCCCAAGCCCATCGACGAGTCCATATCCCAGGCCAGGGCGGCGGCGGCCAGGGCCTCCTCGGTGCTCGCCAAGCCCTTCATAATGACGGGGGGCGCCGTCGCGGAGTGCGATCCCGACAGGTGCGCCGTCTGCCTCACCTGCGTGCGCTCCTGCCCCGTGGGGGTGCCCAGGATCGTGCCCAACGGGGACGATCCGTCCGGGAGGGGCCACGCCTACATGGAGCCCGCCATCTGCCAGGGATGCGGGGTCTGCGTCTCCGAATGTCCGGGCAAGGCGATAAGGCTCAGGTTCTTCACCGACGAGCAGCTCCTTGCCAAGGTCGCGGCCCTGGCCTCGGGGGCGTAGGCCGCAAATCCCTCCCCGGCGCCGCGCCTTGGAGGACAGGCGCCGGGAGGCGCCGGGATACCCATGACGGTGAGAGACCATGGCTGAAAATCTTCAGGTTCAGGATGCCCCGGAGGCCGGGCGCCCGCCCGCCTCCTTCGAGCCGCGCATCATCGCCTTCTGCTGCCAGTACTGCGCCTACAGCGCGGCCGACATGGCAGGTTCCATGCGGCTCCAGTACCCGCCCAACGTGGAGATAGTGCTGGTGCCCTGCACCGGGCGCTTCGACGTCATCCTGGCCCTGAAGGCCCTGGAGGGAGGCGCCGACGGCGTCTACGCCGCCGGCTGCCTCGAGGGGAGCTGCCATTTCCTCGACGGGAACATCCGTGCCCGCAAGAGGATCCAGTACCTCCGGAAGGAGCTCCAGGCCGCGGGCATAGATCCGGGACGGGTGGAAATGTACAACCTCTCCGCGTCCCAGGGCCCGCGCTTCGCGGAGATCGCGCGCGAGTTCTCCGGCAGGATAGCCGAGCTCGGCCCGGGCCCGGCCAGGTCCGGGCGGGGCGCGTGAGCGCGCCCCGGGCCCTCCCGCGGCCCGCGGCGGCCCGAGATGACCGAAACCTCCGGCGCCGGGACCCGGCGCCCCCACACGTAGCCAGGATGTCCATATGATAATAGCATCGAGAAAACCAATGGAAGAGATACGGTCCTTCATAGCCGACCGCGACAGGATCCTTCTGGTCGGCTGCCGGGGATGCGTTACCGTCTGCAACGCGGGGGGCACGAAGGAGGTCGGGATCCTGGCTTCCCTCCTGCGCCTGGACGCCATGAACCGGGGGCGGAAGCTCGAGGTGGACGAGTACACCCTGGAGCGCCAGTGCGACCCGGAATACGTGGACGAGATCGCGGGGATGATGAACGGCTCCTACGGGGCGGTGCTCTCCATGGCCTGCCCGATAGGCCCGCAGTTCTTAGCCGAGCGCTTCCCCGGCGAGAGGGTCTTCCCGGCGCTCAATGCCAATTTCATGGGAGGCGCGCTGGCCCACGGAATCTGGGCCGAGCGCTGCCAGGCTTGCGGCGACTGCGTGGCGCACCTCTACGGCAACGTCTGTCCGATATCGCGGTGCGCGAAAAGTCTCCTGAACGGCCCCTGCGGGGGTTCGGCGGGAGGCAAGTGCGAGATCTCGAAGGAGACCGAGTGCGCCTGGCACCTCATAGTCGAGCGCATGGAGGCTTCCGGGAGGCTGGACGAGCTGGCGCGCCCCGGGCCCCTCAAGAACTGGAGCACCAGCCGGGACGGAGGCCCGCGGAGCATTGTCCGCGAGGAGTTAGTACGATGACCAGGGAGCTGAAGACGGCGAGCAGGCTGGAGCGCTGCCTCGCGGCGGGGAAGTTCGCGGTCACGGGGGAGCTGGGACCTCCCCGCAACGCCAAGGCCGCGGACGTCGAGGCCAAGTGCCGGTCGCTCAAGGGCGCGGCGGACGCCGTGAACATCACGGACAACCAGACCGCGGTGGTCAGGATGTCGTCGCTCTCGGCCTCGGTAATAGCCCTGAGGGAGGGGCTCGATCCGGTGATGCAGATGGTCTGCCGGGACCGCAACCGCATCGCCGCCCAGTCGGATCTCCTGGGCGCCGCCGCGCTGGGGGTGAACAACATAATCGCCCTGTCGGGCGACCACCAGAAGTTCGGGGACCACCCCCAGTCTAAGAACGTCTACGATCTGGACTCCGTTTCGCTCATAGGGGCCATCAAGACGATGCGCGACGAGGGCAGGCTCCTCTCCGGCCAGGAGCTCCCCGAGGACGGGAGGCCCAGGCTCTTCATAGGGGCCGCGTTCAACCCATTCGCGGATCCGGAGGGATACCGGGTCCTCCGCGCCGCGAAGAAGGTCGAGGCGGGGGCGGACTTCCTCCAGAGCCAGTGCATCTACGACATGGACCGCTTCAGGAGCTTCATGAAGAGGGCCGTGGACATGGGCCTTACCGAGAGGGCATACTTCATGGCGGGAATAACCCCCCTGAAGTCGCTCGGCATGGCCAAATACATGAAGAACAACGTGCCGGGCATCACGGTGCCCGATTCCTGCATCGAGAGGCTCAAGGGAGTACCCAAGGACAAGCAGACCGATGAGGGCGTGGCCATCGCCTGCGAGCAGATAGAGGAGATTAAGACCATGCCCGGCGTGGCCGGGGTGCATCTCATGTTCGTGGAGTGGGAGCACATGATACCCGTCATCGCCGAGAAGGCGGGACTCCTGCCGAGGCCGCAGGCCTAAAGCCCGGGAGGCCTGACCTGACCGGTGCGGGAATCACGGGTCCGAAGCCTTCCGTTAATGATGTGACCGAACCCATCCGTTCATGAAGCGCCCGAACCCATCCGTTCATGAACCGCGAAAAGCCGGTCTTTTCATCGGGAAGTCTTCCGGAAACCTAATTGCGGGACATATGCGGCAATTCCCTGCGTATCGGGCATCGGAACGGTTTGGCCGCGACATGGAAAATGTCCAAATGCTTCGAAGTCTCGCGTCCTGGATCTTTCAGAATGAACCTGGCATTTTCCAGCTTCAACTTGTAATTTGTAATTTGTAATTTTCCACTTTTAACTTGCAACTTATAACTTACTGCTTGTAAATCATTACTTGTAACTTTCAGCTTTCGGCGTGCATTCTGATGTAGAGGAAAGCTCATCCGCCTGATTAATGTGACTGATGGCATCATGATAAGTTATGTGACATCATCTCGGCAGTTCAGATTTGTACAGGACCTGAATTGCAGTACCGGTTCAGCATCATATTAAAGTTTGATAATTCAGTTTGCTCTTGGTTTTACGTTTAAGTATAAATTTAAGTTTAAGTTTAAGTTTGCGTTTACGTTTCATGTTTTCATCAAAGATCCGAACGACAAATTTTTATCACTTTTTAGACTGTCCAGTCATTTACAGTCAGGTGTTTTTAAATCCATTGTTTCACTGCCAGTTATTGATTTTCGTTTTCAGCTTGATTCTGAAATTTCCACGACAGCTGTCTGCACTGTGTTAAAAGGGTGCTTGCAGAAGATTCGACATTATCGAGTCCTTTCGGGGTGCGATGCTTGAAGCAGCATCCAACTGGCGAAACTCATGCTCGGAGCTGTAATTCATCTGTGCTTTGAATCTGAAGGAGTTGGCTCTGCCTCGCAGGTGACGGAGCCGTTCCGGGAATATGGTCACGCAGGATTAATCCAGTGTGCCGTGAGTTGTTGCAGAACTGATGTTCTTTTCGGAAATCAATCGTTTCGGCATATCAATTAGATGAACATTTACTGGATATTGTTGAAACATACTTTAAGCAGAGGTTTATATTGAATTGAATTTGTTATAAGAGTTTTGGGATGGAAAAATTTTAAGGATATTTTCTTTCGGGGAATAGGCATGCCAGGGACTTAAAAGCGATAAGGCTATAGTCAAGCTTTATGAATCATCATAGAAACACCAGACGGTTACGCTACGATGTCCCGTAGGGCGCAGGGACGATTTACCCTTGACGTCAGTTGGGACGATCCTCTCTCAGAACGGGCCGTACCAGATGGGGAAAGCTTACGGGCCTGCGATGTCCGCCCCCGAGTCCGAGATAAATTTCCGGAAGCTCCACCCTGTGGCGTGGTGCAGCAGGAGGTCATGAAAACTGTGAGCAGCATGAAGACAGTGCCCGAGACAGCCGATGCAGTCTCCGCCATGGGAGTCACGAGGGCATCGACGCCTTCGGGAAAGCTCCTTCTGGCATCCCTTCTGGCAGGACTCTACATAGCAGTCGGCGGGGCGCTCGCGATACGGGCAGGGTGCGGCGTCCCGGCGGAGTGGGGACCGGCGGGAAGGCTTCTTTTCGCGGCAGCGTTCCCCCTGGGTCTACTCCTGGTAGTGTTCGGCGGGGCCGCGCTTTTCACGGGGGACGTCATGTACGTCTTCGGCGGGATGTTCAGGAGGAAGGTCGATGTCCCGTCTGGTGTGAAGTCCCTGCTTCTTTCCTGGACGGGCAACCTCGGGGGAGCTCTTCTTCTGGTGTATATTATTCACTGGACAGGGATACTGCTGGACGGGGGAGGAAGCGGCGGCCCGGCTCCCATGGCACTCTACACGGTCAAGCTCGGTGCGGCCAAGTGCTCTCAGGGGTTCTGGACGCTGTTTGTCAAGGGAATATTGTGCAACCAGCTGGTGTGCCTCGCGGTATTCATGGCTCTCTGTTCCCCTTCCCCTGCCGCAAAGGCCATTCTCATCTGGCCGCCCATCTTCGGGTTCGTGGCGCTCGGCATGGAGCACAGCGTGGCCAACATGTTTTTCATTCCCGCTGGAATGCTTGCCGGATCCGATCCAGGCTATCTCGCTTCGCCGGGTGCCGTGGCGGCCACCTACGGCTGGTCAGATTTTTTCGTGAAGAACCTCGTACCGGTGACTTTTGGCAACATCGTTGGTGGGGGGATTTTCGTTGCCGCTCCCTACTGCCTGGGCCTGAGACCACCTCAGACGGCGGCGGATCAGTCCGATTCCGCAACGGCACGTCGGCCGGGAAGCGGCAGCGGGGAGGCCGGCGCGCAGACGGCGCGGGCGGCGTAATCAGGACAGAGCACGCTTTCGGGAGTTTCAAAAGATCGGCCCGAATCGATGCGCCTCATCGGGAAGATCTAGTCCCTTTCCTGATCCTACCATGATTCGCGCGGAAGTTCCGCCCGTCAGACTCGGGCGGTACCGGGAATCTCATGCCGAATCCGGGACAGGTGAGGGACAGTCAAGACAGTTCGCAATCAGATTCCTGTAGACTGAAAAGACTGTATGCCTTTTATAAAGATTGCATGCGGATTAAGAAGACTGCATGCCGATTAGGAGACTTCCTGCCGATTGGACGCGGGAGCTTTTGACGGCCGGGAATCTCGTTAGCGGAGGATCCGTCGAATTTTCGGCACGGCGGCCTTTCATCCGAGGCCTTGCGTTCGCGCCGCGAAACCGTCACGGCTGCATGGTTTCATTCTGCCCCCGGCCGGGTAGGCCCAGGGGTTAAGAGGGAGAAATTCAGATGGCATTGAAATGGCAGGATTACACGCTCAAGGGGGCGAAGGACTACGAGATAGCGGAGGCCGCCGAGCCGGGGCTCACGAGGGTGCGCGATCTCGGCAGGAGCATCGGGCTCGAGGACGACGAGATCCTCCCCCACGGACACTACGTGGCCAAGATCGACTACATGAGCGCTTTCGGAAGGCTCCGCGACAGGCCCGACGGGAAGTACATAGACGTGACTGCCATCACCCCGACCCCGCTCGGCGAGGGCAAGAGCACCACCACCATGGGGCTGGTGCAGGGCATGGGCCTCAGGAAGCTCAACGTCACCGCCGCCATCCGCCAGCCTTCCGGCGGGCCCACCATGAACATCAAGGGCTCGGCCGCGGGGGGCGGCATGAGCCAGTGCGCCCCCCTGACCCCGTTCTCCCTGGGTCTCACGGGCGACATCAACGCCGTCATGAACGCCCACAACCTCTGCACCGCTGCGATGAACGCGCGGATGCAGCACGAGTTCAACCACGACGACAAGTTCCTGGCCAAGCGCGGGCTGAGGAGGCTCGACATCGACCCGTCGCGGGTCAACATGGGCTTCGTCATGGACTACACCTGCCAGTGCCTGAGGCGCATCCTGGTGGGTCTGGGCGCCAAGGCGGACGGCTACCTGATGGAGTCCCGCTTCGACATAGCCGTCAGCTCCGAGGTGATGGCGGTCCTGGCCCTCGCCTCCGATCTGAAGGACCTGAGGGAGCGGCTGGGCCGCATCATCGTGGCCTACGACTGGACCGGGAAGGCCGTGACCGCCGAGGACCTGGAGGTCGCGGGGGCCATGTCCGCCTGGATGCTGGAGGCCATGAACCCCACGCTGATGCAGACCCTGGAGGGCCAGCCCTGCTTCGTCCATGCCGGGCCCTTCGCGAACATCGCCATCGGCCAGAGCTCCATAGTCGCCGACAGGCTGGCGCTGAAGATCTCCGACTACCACGTGACCGAGTCGGGCTTCGCGGCCGACATCGGGTTCGAGAAGTTCTGGAACCTGAAGTGCCGCTACTCGGGACTGAAGCCCAACGCGGCGGTGGTCGTGGCGACGGTGAGGGCGCTGAAGTGCCACGGCGGCGCCCCGGTGCCCAAGCCCGGAAGCCCCCTCCCCGCCGAGTACGGCAGGCCCGGCCCGGACCTCGTCGAGAAGGGTCTCCCCAACCTCCTCCACCACGTCCGCACGGTGAGGAAGAGCGGCATAAGCCCGGTCGTCTGCATCAACGGCTTCGTCTCCGACACAAGGGAGGAGATAGAGATTGTCCGCCGGGCCTGCGAGGCGGAGGGTGCCAGGGTGGCCGTCTCCGAACACTGGCTCAAGGGGGGCGAGGGCGCCCTGGAACTCGCGGACGCAGTGAAGGAGGCCTGCGAGGACGAAAACGACTTCAGGTTCCTCTACGATCTCTCGATGCCGCTGAAGGAGCGGGTGGAACTCATCGCCAAGGAGGTCTACGGTGCCGACGGCGTCGACTGGGCGAGGGAGGCCTCCACCAAGATCGCTAAGTACCAGGCCGATCCGGTCACGGCCAGCTACGGCACGTGCATGGTTAAGACCCACCTGTCGCTTTCCGGGGACCCGATGCTGAAGGGCGTGCCCAAGGACTTCCGCCTCTTCGTAAGGGACGTCCTAATCTACGGCGGGGCGGGGTTCGTGGTTCCCGTCGTGGGGGGGATCTCGCTCATGCCGGGCATGGGATCGGACCCCGCATACCGCAAGGTGGACGTGGACACCGAGACCGGAAGGGTGAGGGGGCTGTTCTGAACACGGCCCCGCAGTTCGCGCCCCGGTTCCGCGGTCGACCTGCGGGGCCGGGGATTGCGAGACGGGAAGAGAATCTGGAGATCTTCCTTGAGTCGGGCTTAGAGGTTTGTCGGGGGGCGGAGGAGGTTCCGCCCCCCGCCGAAAACGACCTGCCCGGGGCCGCTTCAGGAGTCCCCCCGCTCTCCCCGTCCGCAGTCCGGCGGTAGCCGGCGGACGGACGGCGCAGGTTCCGCCGCTGTCCGCCGCGTCCCCTTTTCCTGTCCGACCGGTTTCCCGGCAGACCCTTTTCCTGACTGACCGGCTTCCAGAAGCTCCCGCTCCGGCCATGCCCATCAGCATCTGCACCTGCCGCCGGGCTGGTGAGTCCCGCACGGGGTCCCGCTCCCCGGTCCGGGAGCCCGTACGCCGTCCGCCGCAGGCGGGCCAGTTCCCTTCTCCGGGCGGCGTGAGGCTTCGGGGGCGGGTACGGGCGTTTCGGCGGCCCTCCCCGCGGCCAGGGCCTGCCCGTTCCTGCCGGTTCCCCGGCATACCGGGACAGGGTTAGCGGCCGGTGGTCCCGCTGCCGTTCCGAAACATTGATCCCACTGGAAAAACCCTCACTTGACCTTTCAGAGGCAAAAGGACTTAGGCAAGGGTTTCACGAAATGACGAGGATTTGGCTTAAATACAGGAATTTTCGATGCCGAGGACCTATAGGGTTCACCCTGCCATTTGGGGAGGGATGAGTTTTCGCAGTGGAATCAACCTTCATGAGCCCAGGCGTACCCGGCCCCGCCGTGGCGGACGCGGCGGTGCCCCAGCGGGATGCCGGCCTGCGGCTGCCCCCCGCTTTCCCGATTCTGCCGGGCACCGGCCGTGTCGCGGGCTTTTCCGAGCCCTTCGGAGGGGCGCGTACGGAACTCCGCCTCCTGCCGTTTCCCGTGATCTCCGCCTCTCGCCGTCTTCGTGATCTTTTACCTCCTCCCGCCGTTCCCCGTGATCTTCACTTCTGGTGCCGCGCTGGGGCGGCGGACTCCGGCGGACCGGAAGAGCTGACCGCAGGCGGCCTTCAGCCGGACGGAATGACGGGCGGGCCGTGAACTTCAATCGGCCGGAAGACATGAGGTCGGGGCTCCGCACCGGCGCGGGGCATTCCGGCCGCAATCCGCTTCGGGCATTTGCCCGAGAAAGGAAGCGTCAATGACACGGGTGCAAGCCGAGATCACCGATTTCAACGCGCCCTTCGAGGATTTCCTCTCCGCGGCGGCCTCCAGGAGCCACGTTCCCGGAGGCGGCAGCGTCACCGCCGCGGCGGGGGCGCTGGGCGCCGCGATGGGCTCCATGGTGGCCAACCTGACCCTCGGCAAGAAGGGTTATGAGGAGCTCCAGGGGGAGGCGGCGGAAATGGCCGCGGCCTTCAGGGAGGGGATGGAGGACTTCAGGCGCCTGGCCTCCGCCGACATGGAGGCATTCGACGAGGTGATGCGGGCGCGCAGGCTCCCGGGGACTGGCCGGGACGACGCGGAAGCCAGGTGCCGGGCCATGAGCGCGGCCCTCCGCAAGGCGGTGACCGCCCCGCTGGAGATAGCCCGGAAGGCATCGGAACTGCTGGAGCTGAACCGCAGGCTCGCGGCTTTCGGGAACGCGGGGGCGGTGAACGACTGCGGCGTGGCGGCGGTGCTTCTGGAGGCCGTGGTCCGTGCGGCTATGCTCTCCGTGGACGTGAACCTCCCTTCCCTTGAGGACACGCAGCTCCTGGCCGATGTGCGCGCCAGGAAGGAGGAGATCCTTTCCGGGGCGGGGTTCGTCATGGAGGAGTCGATGAGGCTGGTGGAAGCGAGGAGGCGGTAGATCGGGGGGCGGAACCGCCCGGACGGGGAACAGCCCGGCCGGACGGTCCCCGCCCGTCCGGGAGCCGGTCTTTCGCCGCCGTCCCGTGCGCGGCGCTTCCCTCCGTTTTCCGGCCCTTCTTCCCTGCCCGCGCGGATCGGCGGCGGTATACGGTTTCTGTTGAAATCGGCCGTTTCATGAACACCGGAAATCCGTCTGTCTGAAGAGCCGGAACCATCGAAATATCTATTGTCCTAAACCTTCATACCGTGCATGCGGCATCCCGGCGCATGAAGCGCGTCGTATGGCGTTGCAGCCATGCCACTAAAAAGTAGTTTCATGATGATAATGATAATAATGATGCCCGCCATGCGGGATCAGGAGGTTTCAAGATGACCGCTACTCTGTTGAAGGCGGCCGATGCCGCGGCCCGTATCAAGGCCGACATCAAGAAGGAGGTCGCGGCGGCCCGGGCGAGAGGCGTTGTCCCCCAGCTGGGCGTCGTGTTCGCGGGCGATTCCGGAGCGTCGGCAGCCTACCTGCGGTCGAAGGTCCGAATGGGTACGGAACTGGATATTGTGGTCGATGTCCGCAGCCTGCCCGGGGACGCGAGCGAGGCGGAAGTTGCGGAGGAGGTGGGGAGGCTCTCGCTCAATCCGGGCATCCACGGGGTGATGGTTGAGCTCCCCCTCCCGAAGCACGTGAACCCCGCGCGCGCGCTTGCGGAGATAGACCCAGTGAAAGACGTGGACGGGGTCCATCTCGTGAGCCGCGGAATGTTGCTGAGGGGAAACGACCCTGACGCCCTGGAGCCGGTGACCCCGCTGTCGTGTCTGGCGCTGCTTGAGGAGGCGGGAATCAGCCCTTCCGGCAGGAACGTGGCCGTGGTCGGACGCGGGGAGACCGTTGGCCTGCCTCTCGCGGTGATGCTCGTGAAGAAGAGCGCCACCGTGACGGTCTGCCATTCCCGGACGGCTAACCTGGCGGAGATCGTTTCCGGTTCGGACATCGTCTTTACCGCTGCGGGAAAGCCCGGCCTCGTGGACGCGTCGATGCTCCGTCCGGGCCAGACGGTCATCGATGCGGGAATATCCGTTCTTCCGGGAGGAAAGATCGCGGGCGACGTGGACCCCCGCGCCGTGGACGTAGTGGCCAAACTCTCGCCCGTTCCCGGCGGTGTCGGATCTCTCACCACGGTGCTCATTTTCAGAAATCTCATGAAGGCGGTGCGCCTGCAGAAAAAGTTGGGACCTTCGGGAATGGCGGCAGGCCAGGCGGTTTGAGCGAATCGGGGAGGGGAAGGGATCGGTGGGCGCGGAGACGGTCTGGAAGTTCCTGTGAGCCTGTATACAGTTTTCAGCCGCACCGTTTTGACCGTGAGTCTCCTGTCCGGTAATGCTTAGAAGATCAGGCGTTCTGGTTTCTGGATTTTCAGGTGCAGGTCATGTTCCGTCAGATCCCCTTTCCCCTTCAATTTTTCCGGACTGCACTTTTAACAGGTGGGCATATATTCCCGTGTCAGTTAAATGTCGTCATGCGGCAAGGTAAAAGATAAGGGATCAAGTCAATTTTTAAACACAGAATAATGATTTTCACTTTGCTGTTATCATGAATTTTCTCTATGATCTGAATTGTTAAAATGAAATATTCAAAGTAAATATTTTGGTATCTCCAACATTGCATTAATTATAATTCCTGGTGTCTCGTTAACAGTCACAGAATAGGTATAAAATTTTACTCACCAGAAATTTAGTTTCATCAGGAGAATATCCCGGAATAATATTTTGTTGGGTTGCTGATATCATAATTGCATCATATCGAAATTATTGTATCAAGAAAAATATTTATGCCCAAAAATGAAAACAAGGATTAGACCGGTGGCATGACGAAGGATGCCCGAGCATCCCCTCATGTCCTGGAGATGCGCCCGGGAGGCACAGAATCCAGGGGTGCGGGGTGCCGGAACTCCTGGGGGAGGACGTCATATCTTCTTGATGGTGTCCTCCAGGATTCTTCGGACATCTGACAAGCTGAGTTTCAGTTTCGCGCTTATCTCCTCCGCGCTTTTGTTAGAGGAATATATGGCCAGGACAGCGATGGTCTCAAAGGCCTGCTGACCTGCGACCAGGGCTTTGATCTCCGCGTCCTTGGCCGTGATCTCCGCAACCAGTGCAGTCTTCTTCGCAACCAGTGCAGTCTTCTTCGCGGCCAGTGCAGTCTTCTTCGCGGCCAGTGCCGTGTTCTCCGCGTCCTTGGCCTTGTTCTCCGCGTCCTTGACCGTGATCTCCGCGGCTAGGGTCTCGGACTTATCCCGGTATTCTGAATATTTACCATCGGTTAGGAAGTCAGCTAATTCGGCAGTGTCGATACCCATGTTTTTAAGTACCTCCAGATATTTATTTTCCACGCGGTCGGTGACGATGTTCCCCCGCGTTTTGACGGCGCAAAGCATCGTGCCAAGTATATGCGGGTCGCCGGACTTTTCCGACAGGACGCGCCCCAGCTCGAGATATTTCTCGTTCGCAGTCGAGGGCAAGTTCTGGTACGACCGAGCGGTGTGAGGTACAGCTCGGCCAAATGTTCTGGCGACAGGGGATAAGGTGTCCTTGTCCGGATCCCATCCAGCGATTATCTCTCCGATCTCAAGGAGTCGGCAGGTGCCATGACGAAGGACGCCAGGGCCTCCAATCATGTCCTGGAGATGCGGTCGGGAGGCACTGAATCCATGGGTGTGGGCTGCCGGAACTCCTGCGGGAGGACGTCAAATCTTCTTGATGGTGTCCTCCATGATTCTTCGGACATCTGGCAAGCTGAGTTTCAGTTTCGCGCTTATCTCCTCCGCGCTCTTGTTTTCGGAATGCATGGCCAGGACAGCGATGGTCTCAAAGGCCTCCTTACCTGCGGCCAGGGCTTTGATCTCCGCGTCCTTGGCCGTGTTCTCCGCAGCCAGAGTCGCGTTCTCCGCGGCCAGAGTCTCGGACTTCTCCCGGTATTTCGAAAATTTTCCCTCGGTTATGAAATCAGCTATTTCGGCAGTGTCGATACCCATGTTTTTAAGTACCTCCAGATATTTGTTTTCCACGCGGTCGGAGACGATGTTCCCCCGCGTTTTGACGGCGCAAAGCATCGTGCCAAGTATATGCGGGTCGCCGGACTTTTCCGACAGGACACGGCCCAGCTCGAGATATTTCTCGCTCGCATCCGAGGGCAATTTCGGAGTTCGGCCGAGCGGTGCGAGGTACAGCTCGGCCAACTGTTCCGGCGGCAGGAGAAAGGCACCCTCGATCGGATCCCATTTTGCGATCTTCTTTTCGATATTATCGACGAGCTTCGGCAGGTCGATCTGCTTCTCCAGTAAAATCTGGAAGATTTTGAACTGCAGGGAGATATCGCCCAGGTGACTCTCGCCGGGATAGGAATCCAGCGGCGGGTTTCCTATGCCTGCGGAATAGATGACCATGACCTGGACCGGCACGCACAGTCCTTCCTCTTTGAAGATTTTCGCCGCCAGCAGCACGGCATACTCCATAAACCTGAAGATGTCGAGGTCGCTCGCGGTCGATTGGAACTC
>JAISFS010000318.1 GCA_031263485.1 Deltaproteobacteria bacterium
TGGTGTACCAACGCCCCGGCGGGGTCCCCTGCGGCCTGGGTCGCCTCCGCGTGGGAGGGTAGCGCCCGGAGCGTCCCGCGGTCGCCGCCCCCAGCGGCGCTCTCCCTGGCGCGGAACTCCCCCCCGAACATCTCAGCGGCCATCTCGGCCTTGCCGGCCCGCAGAAGCGCCTGCCCGAGCGCGCGCATGGTCCGGGCCCTGGACCAGGCGTGCCTGGGGCCCTTCGGACCGCGGCGGCTCTGGCGCAGGGCGAGAGAGGAAAGGAGGATTCCCAGGGCCGACCCGTGCTCGCCGGCCGCCAAGAGCGCCTCGCCCATCAGGGTCCCGTAGTGGAGCGCGAGCGGGTCATGCTTCCCCAGGACGCGGGCGCAGGCGCGCTCCGCGGCGGCCATCATGCCCGCTCCGGCCGCTATCTCCCCCGCCCCCACGAGGGCGGCGCCGATGTCGGCCCTGAGCGCGACCGGACGGAGATCCCTCCTTCCCCCCAGCCGCGCCAGGGAAGCAGCCGCCTCCACCTTGAGGCCAAGGCCGGCGATGGGCCTGCCCATCTTCAGGTTCAGGTCGCCCAGCATGTTCCGGGCCTCGGCGGACAGCGGGTGATCCGGCCCCAGAAACCCCTCGGAAACCTCCAGGGCCTTGCCGGCCAGCTCCAACGCCTCGCCGGGAGAAGCCGAGTCGGCCGCGGCCAGCCTGGCCCGACAGGCGGCAACGCTTTGCGGGCCCGGCGCCTCGAGGGACAGGGAGAGCGCCTCGTTGCGTAACGCCGCCGCTTCGGCGTCCCGCCCCAGCCGCTTGAGGATGCGGGCTTCGGCCAGCCTCGCCGCGATCCTTTCATCGGGCCTCGCTCGGCCCTCCAGCGCGGCCTTTATCTCTCGGCGGAGGGAAAGCGCCTCCAGCAGATCGGACTCGCCCGCGTCCGCGCTCGGGAGCCAGGGCCCCCTGTCGCCTTCCAGGAATCCCGCCAGGCGGTCCCTGGCTTCCAGGAGCGCCGCGGGGGTGTTGCCGTCCGCCGCGGCCGCAAGCCCGTCCGCCGCCGCCCGCAAGAGCCGGTGCGCCCGGTCGCCCCCATCGGACCCCAGCGCCCAGCCAAGGTCGGAGCGTCTCATCAGCGGCACGATCGAGCCCGGACGGCAGATCCCCTCGTAATCGCGCAGGCGCTTCCGCGCCAGACCGGCCGCCGTCCGGCGGTCGCCCTCCATGACCGCCGCGCGCGCGAGCCCCCACTCGGCCCTGGCCACGAGGTCCTGCCGGGCTGACATGATATCGGGAAAATGGAGCGCCGCCCCCCGGAACAGCTTGGCCGCCGCCCCCGTCCGCCCGCCATCCAAGATGGAGTCGGCCAGGTCAAGCGCCGTCTTGCCCGGATCGTGGTCATCGGGGCTATCGTGGAGGACGGCCGACAGGAGGAGCTTGATGAGCTTCCGGCACCGCTTCTTTCCGCGCCGGTTCCCGTTCCCCCCATACTCGTCATACTCGCCGTTGATGTCGTAGTCTTCGTCATCGTCGTCTTCATCATCGTCGTCATCGTCATCGTCATCGTCATCATCATCGTCTTCATCGTCATAGTCATCGTCATCATCATCATCTTCATCGTCATCATCGTCATCGTCGTCGTCGCCATCGCCATAGTCATCGTAATCTTCTTTATCGCCATCGTCGTCGCCGGCAAAATAATCGTAGCCGTCCCCGTCCTTGTCGTTGCCATTGTCCCAGTCCTTGTCAACATCCCCGTCGTTGTCCTCGGCTTTCCCATGAACCTTATGCCCCCCCGCAACGTCCGGAGGATCCCCTTCGTACCGCGCCTCCCCGCCGGAAGCGACCGCACCCCCGGCGACACGGTCGCCGTTTCCCCCTATGTCCCGGTCGCCGTTTTCCTCGACGCCCCGGTCGCCGGCGCGGGATATCGTGCCGCCGGAGCCCGGCGTCTCACCGCCTTCAGGCGCGACATCATCGTCGCCGCCCCAGTCGTCCCCGTCCCAGTCCTCGTCGTAGCCGGCGAGGCGGACCACCAACGCGCGGAGATGCTCGTCGTCCATCTCCTCGGGCTTGAAGCCGAACTCCTTGTCGCCGGATTCCTCGAACTCGATGCGGAAGCCGACGGGATCCACATCGGTGAAGAACCTTTCGTAGATCCCGATCCCCAGCAACACCATCGCTAGGCGGCGGGTCTGATTGACGAATCTCGTCTCCCGGTTGATGATCTTCTCCACGGCACTTTCTGAGGAATCACGCTCGGACGCGCCGCCTTCCGAACGCGCCTCCCCTGTCGGCACATCAAGCTCCCAAAGCATCATCTTTAACCCTTCAAAGGCGGCGTAGAAGGCGTCCAGGGCATCCTGCGGCAGGCCCAGGTCCAAGGCCAGGCGACCGGAGCGGCTCCAGGCCGCCCAGACCCGCGTGTCCCTGGTGCCCAGGATTCCGTGGAGGAGCTTGCGGAGCGCTATCCACCTGGACAACGCCTCGGACGACGGCCCCTTGCGGGCCTCCCTTTCGGCAGCGCGGATCTCGCCTTCGAGCAGGGGGCCCAAGGGCGGGAACGTCCACTCGGGCCAGCCTTTCGGGGCCAGACCCGACGGAACCCCCGTACGCGGTCCGCCTGCCGCCCCCGACGGGGCTCCAGAATCCGGCCCGCCTGCCGCCCCCGACGGACGGTCGGAAGGCGGTCCGTCAGGCGCCCCAGACGGATGGCCGGAGGGCGGCTCAGAAGGCGGCCCGGGATCGTCCCCCGTCCCGCCATCGGCCCTGGCGTTCGCCGCCGCGAACAAAGCGGCGGCCAGGGCCGTCAACGCGAAAACTATTAGCGCCATAAGTGCTCCCCGGGCCGTCGTGCCGCGACCGTCAAGGACTGGGCGATCTCTATCCGGCCATAGGTGCCGGATGCCGCCGTTTCTCTGCGGAAAGCCGATCCATCGCCTCCCGCGGCTCGACCGTCTCCGGGTCCCGTTCGCCGAAGGTCACTTTGCGGCCGACAGATGCCTGGCGGCGGAGCTTCAGTGCGCCGTCCCAGTCCGCCCGGCCTCAACGGCCTCCGCCATGTCGGCGAGCGTTCTGAAGCCTTCCCGGAACTCCCCTTGCCGCCTCGCCCGGCATCAAAAAGGCGGGAGGGGGAAAGAGCGGAGAGCGCAACGAAGGCTAATGTCAGGGCGATCATCGTTATGGGTGTCACGGATTCTCCTTGGCGGGAGCCGCTTGAGGCGAGGCCGCCTTCGACCGGCGGGGGCATGCCCGGCGGCGAGGCCGCGGCTTGACGCGTGGGGTGCCGCATGCCCGGTGGCGAGGCCGCGGCTTGACACGTGGGGCGCCCGAGGGGCGGGCGGGCGAGGCCCCGGCTTGACACTTGGGACCGCCCTCAACGCCGACAAGGGGACACTCCAGGGGAAAGCAGTTACTTCATCCTCTTCCGGGAAAGCCGCTTCGTCGCCTCGCGCGACTGGACCGTCTCGGGGTGGCGAAGGCCCAACGCCGCCTTGCGGCCCTCGTATGCCTGGCGGTGGAGCTCCAGGGCACCGGCCGCATCCCCCAGGGCCTCGGCCGCCTCCGCCAGGCCCGCGACGGCCCTGAGGCCGTAAGGGCCCTCGGCTTCCCCTTCGTCTTCCCTCAGCGAAAGCTCGCGGGCGAAGGCGCGCCTGGCTCCCTCGGCCTCCCCCGCCCCGAGGAGCGCCCGTCCCAGGACGCCCAAGGCTGCGGCGGCGCGGGGGACGGCATCGGGGATCCTCTCCCCGTCGGGCCCGTCCAGCGTCCCGAGAAGGCATTGAAGCGCCGAGGCGGCGCCCCGCGCGTCCCCGTCCGCGAGCCTGGCCTCGCCCAGCATGTGCCCCGCGTCCAGCCTGAGGGGGTCCCAGGGCGAGAGGGCGCGGGCGAAAGGGCCCATCGCAACGGCGATGGCCGCCGCCGCGGTCCCGTGCTCCCCCAGCCCCTGGAGGCGCCGGGCGGCCTTGACCCTCATCGCGGCGGCGCGGAAGTCCCCCGGGCCGCCACCGGTCTCCAGGATCTGCACGGCGGACGCGAAGCACGCGAGCCCGCCCGCCGGGTCCGGGCCCTTCAGAAGGGCCTCGCCGATCCGGACGCAGGCGTCCACCAGGTCACGGCTGACCGGGCCCAAGGCGGCCAGGAGCGCCTCCAGGCTGTGGACGCACATCTCCAGGGCCCCATCCCGACCCGCCGCCAGGGCCGACTCCGCCACGTAAGTCCTGGCGATGAAGATCAGCGGCTCCTCGTCCCCGAAAAAGTCCTCGGCCCGATCCATTGCCCGCCGGCCCGCCGCCTCTGCCGCCTTGTGGCGGCCCAGCGCTCCCAGGATACTGACCCGCCGGAGGCTGGACGCCAGCTCATCCTCGCTCCCGAATTGGCCGGACTCCCTGTAGGCTTCGGAAATCTCGTCGTAGAGTGCGAGCGCTGCCAAGAGATCCTCCTTCGGGACCATGGCCGGTTCAAGCCAGGGGTCCCTGGCGCCCTGAAGGATCAGAGCCCTGCCGGTCATTGCCGAGATCGCTTCCCGTGACCACGGCGCCCTGAGAGAGAAGATGCCCTCCTCGGCCTTGCCGAAGACCTCCTCGGCCAGAGGGTCCCCCGCAAAGAACAGCACCAGTCCCAGATCCCCGGCATCGGAAAGATCCTCTATGGAGCCCGTACCGTGAGCCTTCGCGCGGATGTCCATGTTCTCCCGGTAGAGCTCCGCGGCCGCGCGGGGGTAGCCCGACCTCGTCAAGGCGCGCGCCAGCCCCCGCCTCGCGGCGAACGCCATTTCGCCGCCCGGGCCCTCCAGGGGCAGGATCCTTTCCAGGGCATTCCGGAAGCGGCCCGCGGCCTCGCGCGTCCACCCCTCTTCCAGGAGCTTCTGGGCCACATTGAGTTCCCCCGCGAGGATATCGGGGCAGCCGGCCTCGCGATCCCTCAGGAGGATCCTCAGGCTGATCTTTGGGGTCAGGGCGGGGAACATGGGGTCGAGGTCCTCGTCTATCATCGGGGATTCGCCGGGAAAACCCTCGCCGGCTCCCGAGTCGCTATCCAGGTCCCCGAAACCCAGATCGCTCAACATGTCGCCGAGGCTCTCGCCGACGATGCCGAGGTCTCCCCCGAGGACGCCGCCCAGGTCGTCGAAGGTCGCCTCGCCGCCGCGCGGGACCGGCGGACGGACCAGTTGCGCCTTCGCCAGGGTGAACGTGCCTTTGGCGAACCTCAGCTCCGCCTCCAGCGCCTCCGGGGTCTCCCCTCGGCCGGAAGCGGGGTCCCGCCGGCATCGCCTGAAGCCTTTCCGGGCCTGGAACGACAGCACGCAGGCCACGTCGGCCCTGCCCAGATCGAGCCACAGGCGGGCCATGCGGCCCAGGGCCCCCCAGGCCCGCAGGTCACCATCGCCATGGAATGCCCTCACAGCGGCGAAAAGCTTGCCCCAGAGGCACTGAGCCACTTTGAGCCGCCCGTTCCGCGCCGCCTCCTCCGCCTCCAGGCGGAGGCCCTCGAGAGTCGGGCCGAAGGCCCGGAAAGCCCAGGCGGGCCACGCCCCCGAATAGGGGGCGTCGACCCTGCGGATGATCGCGGAGGGCTCGCGGGGGCCGCCCGACTTGGGGCCGCCCTTGCCGCGGCGCTTCCTGCCGCCGGAAGCCTTGCCGGGGCCCCCCTTGCCGCCGGAAGCCTTGCCGGGCCGACCCTTGCCGCCGCGCTTCTTGGAGGCGGCAAGCAGTGGGGAGGGGAAGACGGCGGCAAGCGCCGCTGGGGCTAAGGACAGCATGACTAGCGAGAAGAATGCCACTGGATCTCCTTGGGCGGAAGCCGTTACGGGCAACGATGCCGCGATGCCGCCGGGCGGTGGCTCGCCGGACGGCACGGCGAGGCACCGGCATGGCGCGCGCCCGTCGCGTCCCGCAAGACGCGCTACCGGGGGCCTTCCTCGGAACGCATAAGCAATGTCAACGACTCATGGATGCAGTTGTCTGATAAATCACGGACACCATTGGTTTTTGAGCCGCCGAAGCTAACTCATGGCGCCTTGAGTTGTTGACATTGGAATGCAATGTCAACAACTCAAGATTTTCTCGTCAACATATTGATATCACTGAATTTATTGTCGGAGGACCTATAATCATCCGCATTAAGCCGTTGACATCGCATTGGAACGTTAAGGGCGGAGGGGCAATGGCCCGCCAAGGATCGCGGGAGGGACGCGCCGCGACGGGGGTGTCTGGGCCTTCCCCGGAGGAGCCCGTCACTTCCCCTGGGAAAGCCGCTTCATGGCCTCGCGCGACTCCGCCGTCTCAGGGTTCCTGGCGCCCAGGGCCTTCAGGCGGCGGCTGTAGGCCTGGCCGTGGAGCTCCAGCGCCTTCGCCGCGTCCCCGGAGGCCTCTTGAGCCTCGGCCATGGACGCGAGGGCCCGGAGCGTCAGCCGCTCGTCGGGGAAGCCCGTCCTCTCCCGCAGGGCGAGCTCCGCCGCGAACAGGGCGGCGGCTTGCCCTGGGCTGCCGTCCGCAGCGAGAGCCCGGCCCAGCGCGTGCATGACGTCGGCCCTGAACGCGGCGTCTTCGGGAGCCTCGCCGCCCTTCCGTCCGCCCTCGGAAGCCTCGGGGCTCCCCAGCGAATCCAGGAGAGCGCGGAGCTCGCGTTCGGCCTGACGGCTGTTGCCGTCCTGGAGGCGCGCCAGGCCCAGCGCGAGCCGGGTCTCCCTCACGAAGGGGTCGCGCTCCCCCCTGACGCGGGCGAACGCCTCCGCCCCCGAGCGGAGGACGCCCAGCGCCGCCTCAGACTCGCCATTCTCCATGAGGATCCTGCCTATCCTGACCCTCAGGCCCGCCGCGCGCAGGTCGCGGTGGCCGCCGGCCTCCTCCAGGGTCTCGGCGATGGACGCCAGGAGCGCGAGCCCCGCCGCGGTGTCCCCCTTCAGGCAGAGCTCCGCCACCCTGAGCCTGGCCAGGATGGCGTGGCGCCCGGCGGCGGCAGGCCCGTCGATTCCCCCCTGCGCGGCCGCGAAAAGGTCGGACGCCCTGCCCGGGGCGGTCTTGAGGACGGACTCGCCCACGGCGGCCCCGGCCAGAAGAGTCAGGGGGGCGTCCGGCCCCAGCGCCCTCTCCGCCGCGGCGAGGGCCGCCTCTCGCGCGGCCTCGGCCATCTTGTTCCTGCCCAGCGCGGCCATGAGGTCAGCCTCGCTGAGGATCGCCTCCGCCGCCTCGGCCCCCTTCCCGCGGCCCGCGGCCTTGAGTCCGGAGCGGATCGCCGCGTACAGCGAGAGCGCGGCCTTAAGATCCGTCTCGTCGGGTTCCGGGCGTATCACCCCGGGCCCCCTCTCCCCCGCGAGGTGCCTCGCGTACCGGAACCCCGCCTCGGCCGCCTCCGAGGCGGAACCGGGCGCGAGCGCCGCGAGCCCGTCCGAGGCGCGTTTCAGAAGCGCCCGCGCCGACGGGTCCCCGTCCAGGCCCAGCGCCTCGCCCAGCTCGGAGGCCGCCAGGAGCTCTTCGACCGAGCCGGGCCCAGAGGCGGCCTTGCGGGCGGAGTGGAGCTCCCGGAACAAGGCGGTCGCCCCGCGGCAGTCGCCACCCGCCAGAATCGCGCGAGCGAGCCCCCTTTTCGCCTCGAGCGTCTCCCCGGCCTCCGGGCCTTTGGCATCGGCAAGGCCCTCCATCGCCTTCCTGAACCTGCGGGCCGCCTCGAAGGTCGAGCCCCTGTCGAGCTGTGCCTCGGCCAGGGCGATTTCGCGGGCGAGGGTCTCGGGGTGGCCGGGCCCGAGCGCGCGCCTCGCTCGCCTGAGATCCCGGACAAGTGCCTGCGGGCCGTTACCGTCGCCTTCCTCGGCGCCGTCATCGGATTCTGCGCCGTCATCGGCTTCGAGGCCGTCATCGGCTTCGGCGCCGTCGCCGGAGAGGTGCGGGCCGCCGTCCTCCCCGCCGTCTGCGGATTCCAGGAGTTCCAGCAAGTCCAAGCCGTCGCCCGCGGTATCGGCGGCCCCGGAGGCGTCCCCCATCTCGTCGATGAGGCTCATGAGGTTGAAAATCTCGCCGCGGACCGACAGGATGAGCTCCTCCCCGCCCTCGACTTCATGGGGATCCATGTCCGACAGCATGTTCAGCGCCTGGCCGAGGATGACGCGCAGCTTCGCGTCGTCTATCTCGACGGTCTTCACGACCTCCCCGTAGTCCTCGTCGTCGTAATCGCCGTCCTCGTCCTCGTCCTCCTCACCCTCCTCGCCCTCATCGTAGTAGTCCTCGTAATCGTCCTCGTCCCCTTCCTCCGCAAGGGGGGCCAGACCCAGCGCCTTGCGTGCAAGACGCAGGGTCTCCTTCGCGAAGCCAACCTCCCCGAGGATGCGGTCACCCAGGACCTCATCGGCGTCGCCGCAGTCCTCGGGAAGAATCCAGACGGCCTTCCCGAAGATCATCAGGGCCTCCTTCGCGAAGGCCACGGCGTCCTCGGCCCTCTGGGCCTGGAGGAGCAGGCGGGCCAGGCGGCTGATGGCCCCCCCCGCCCTCGGCTCGCCCTCCCCGAACAGGCACTTCACGAGCACCAGGAAATTGCTCCAGGACCCCTGCGCCTCCGAAAGTTCCCCGGTGCGCGCCTGCCCCTCGGCAACCCGGCGGACGCCCTCGAGCAGGGAGCCGAACGCGGGGAACGCCCACTCGGGCCAGCCCTCAGGGGCGGATGGCGTCCCACCCGTCCCGGTCGCTGCATGACTATCGGCGGCGGGCGGCTTTTCCGCGTCTGCGGCGGAAAGCTGTCCCGTTTCGGCGGCGGAAGGCTTTTCCGCGTCTGAGGCGGAAGACAGTCGCGTTTCGGCGGTGACCGGTGGCATTGTCGCGGCTTCCGCGATCGATTGATTTTCCGCTTCCGCGGCGGAAGTCTTTCGCCCGCTCGCGACCGCAGGCTTTTTCGTCTCAGAGCCTGATGTCTTTTTCCCGCTCGCGTGCGCAGGATTTTTCATGGTCGCCGACCCAGCCTTATTCACGCTCGCCGGCGCCGCCTTTAACACGGTCGCCGTCCCAGCCTTTTTCGCGCGCGCAGTCCCCGCCTTTG
>JAISFS010000019.1 GCA_031263485.1 Deltaproteobacteria bacterium
GGCCAGGCGGACGGCGCAGGACGAGGCCTGGTGGAAGGCATACAGGCTCCGCAGCGGCGTCGAGGGAAGCATCAAGAGGCTGAAGGACCTGGTGTGCCCCAACGGCCGCGTGAGGTTCAGGGGCCTGGCGAAGGTCACGCACTGGTTCAAGGTCGGCGTCCACGGCGAGAACTTCAGGCGGGTCGTCATCCATAAGAAAAATCTGAACCGTGCCAGAAAACGAAAGTCGCCATAACGGCGTTCGTGATGGCCTGACAATCTGAAGGCACATTTCCGGGCGGGACCCCGACCGGGACGGGTGTGCCTTTGTAGACATTCAAAATTAGCAAAGCCGACAGAATGATGCCACAATCGGATTTTTGTTTAGCAGTTGCGGGTTTTCTCTCCAGATGTTGACAGTGAAACCTGCCATTATTGAAGGAAATCCCCTAAAATGCCCCCGTATCCCTGCCATGGTTAAGCCGGCCAGCCCAGAAACCTGGATCTCCCGTGGATTTATTACGCTTTCGTCATGATATAGGGGCAAGAATATTAGCAAGCCGTTGCCGATAATCGCAAATTTGACATATGTATCAATAGTTTTGCAGATTTTTTTTCCAGGCGGTGTCGCGGGGTGCCGTCATTTGTGACCTGTTGCACCGGGTTCCGCCCAAGCTCTCCGCGACCGTCGGCGCGGCCGACCCGAAGCTCCCGGCTGGAAACATCGAAGCCTTGCGGGAGCGCTTGTATTTGCTTACGGTGACGGTAAGCTTCACTGTCATACCAGCTTCAGCGATTCGCATGAGGATTCGTTGAAGTTCGCCTCGCTCATTCCGGAGGGCACGGTGGTCATCGAACTTCTCCCCTGCCACCGTATGGGGGAGGGAAATGGCGTGCTTTTGCCGCGAGTCTCCCTTCCAGGCGAAGCCTCCCGATCTCGCGGAGTTCGCAGGGCTTTACGCTGGTTTCCCCTAACAGCCTGGGGCGATGGCGGTAGACGGAATCGTCATTTTTCGGTTTAGCCGCGCTCCGTTTCGGATTTCGGTTGCCGTCGAGGGCGGTTTCGGATTTCGGTAACCTCCGTGCGCGTTTAGGATTTCGGTTACCTCCGTGCGCCGTTTCGCAAGCCGTCTTTCGCCGCGAGCCGTTTCGCAAGCCGTCTTTCGCCGTGGGCCTTTCCGTTTTCGGCTTTCGCTCGGTGCCGAGGCGGAACTGATTTGACGGCGCGGCTTCAGATGCCGCAAGGAGGGCGGAGCGCCCCTGACGGTCATCATGTCCGCCAACCGCAACGGCCAATTGCGAATGTTGTCTCGCGAAAACCGCAGGGCTGAAAAGCCGCGTATCTTAATAATAACCGCAGGTCGGCGACGACCAGGGGGGCAGGCGCTCCCCGGATCGTACTGATTTTCAGAAATTTTACCGTTTCCTTGCTTTTCCCCCTCCGAGGGTGATAATATCCGGGACATAGACGCAAGGCCCGTCCGGGCCGGGGCCCGAGACGGGCCCTGTCCGGGAAGACGATCGGCGTCCCCGGTCCCGTCCGGGACGGAAGCCGGTCCCGCGGTCGTAAGGCCTGGCCGCGGCAAAAACAACGTCAAGGAGTCAACGGCATGAGAGGTCAAGTCGAAGAAGCCCTGAAGAAAGTCCGCCCCTACCTTCTGGCAGACGGCGGAGATATAGAACTCGTCGACGTGAAGGACGGCGTGGTGGAAGTCCGCCTCACCGGCGCCTGCGGCAGCTGCCCCATGTCCCAAATGACCCTCCGCCAGGGCGTCGAGCGGGCTTTGCGCGAGGCCATCCCCGACATCAAGCAGGTCGTTGCCGTCAACAACGGCGGCTTCATGCCCCCCGCCTTCTAGAGGCCAGCTCCCGGTGGGCCGTGAGCCCACGTCCATATACAGCGCGCGCCCGGCGGTTCAGAATCCCGCCGGGACGCCTAACCCCGTTTTTGGCTCCCGCCCGGGCGCTTTCACGCGCCCAGGCGGGATTTTTGTGTGCCCTGCATGGGCAGTGACTTGGAGGTGAAAGTCCTCTGAGGAGGCAAGCCTTTCGGGAAACGGCTTTGGGCATCCGGCATCGGCTTGCGGTATCGGCATACGGCATCGGATTGCGGGCAAGGGTGACTTCCCGAAGCCCGGAAGGCCGGCTTCCTGCACCGCGGCAGGATTCCCGTTGGCCCGGAACCGGAGCGATCACGGCCCCGGGTGCCAGTCCCGCATGCCCGTTTCGCCTGAAACACCTGGAGATGCCGGACGATCCGAATACCCTCGGCTCACCCCCATGCCCTCTCCATCCCGAAGCCGATCGAGGCTTTTCCGTTTCGCTTCATGTCAAACTTTTCGAGCGGTCCCTTGACGCGCCGCTCTTGCCGGACTTTCGCTCAACCGGGCACTCGTCCAGCTTTTCGGCAGGACGCCCGGGCGTTCTACCGCGCCAAGGTTCAGGCCCATGCGGCTGATGGCAGGCGTCCCCGCAAGCCCGGCGCAGGATATCCGAAACGGACGCCTCAGCGTTTCCGGAAGCCGCGGCCGACAGACAAAGCCACGGCCGACAGACTACGTTCCAGGGCTTGCCCGTCCCCGCAAGGCGACTCCGGTCTGAAGGATTTTCCTGGCGCGTTTCGGCCACTCTGAGCGTTTCGGCCACTCTGAGCGTTTCGGCCATTCTGAGCGTTTCGGTCTGTCGGGTCTTACGGCTTGCTGGGTCCTTGCTGGGACCTTGCCCCCTGCCGGGCGTTTAGGAGCCATCTCGGGCAGGCGCGGGATGACCACGTGAAAGTATCCATGATGACAGGACGGCGTCTGCTGGGATGCGAGGCCCTCGGGCCCCGGTCTTTCCGCGCCCTGTAAAGGCTTCTGCGGCAACCGGCGTAAGGCTAAAACTGCGGCCGGCGGCATGGGGGCAGGGCGGCGGGCGGACATGGCGGGCGATGCCCCGCAATCCCAGACGCTCGGCCCGATTTCCACTTGCATGGGCTATTCTCCGGCGGGTATACTAGAATTAGCATTTCCCAGTCCACCGATGAAGTTGCCGGACCCTCCCGCAGGCGCCCGCGCCGCCGGACCGTTCCTTAACTCGCCAAGCCGTCAAGGACCAACTAATGACGTTCAGACTGCTCCCCTTCCTTCTGGCGGTCGCCTCCGCGCTTCCCGTGATCCTCTGTGCCGTTACCCTGAAGGCTGCCGTTGGGGGCACTGACGGCTCCGGTGGCGGCGGCCAGGGCCCGGACGGCAAGGGCCAGGGTCCCGGCGGCAAAGGTCGGGGTCCGGGCGGCAAGGGCCAGGGACCGGGCTGCAAGGGCGGGGGCGGCAAATGCCAGGGTCCCGGCAGCCCCGGTCGTGGCCCGGGCGGGAAGGTGCCGGATGCGGGGAAGCGGGCCGGGAAGTCGCCGCAGCCCGGAGTCGCTGACCGGTCGGCCCCGGGGGCCGGTCCTGACTCGGCTAAGGGATTCGGCCTCAAGCCGTCGGGGGGGCGCAGGGCCCCGCACCCATACGTGGCATCTGCCCTAGCGAGCTGGCCTGACTGGGCATTCAACGACATGTGCCCCGTCCTCGAGAGATTCCGCTCCAAGGCCGAGGCCGAGACAGCGGAGGGCGACTGGAGACTGGCGAGCTACTCCTGGAGCATGCTCTGGACGCTCGCGGGGGAGTTCAGCTGGGGGGACGGCAGCCCGCAGACCTGGGGCGCCCTCTCCCGTGCCGCCAGATGCATCCTGGAGGCGGACGGGACCCCTCTGCAGGCAATGAGTTTGGCCCGGATGTCCCTGTTCGGCTTCGCCGAGTCAGGCTGGTTCACCGGAACGGGCCCCGAGGAAATGGCGGCTTTCAGCAGGCACGTGCTCGACGAGGTGCAGTTCGCCCGGGACACCTTCGATTCGGCCAGGGACAAGTCGGGGGGGAACGAGCCCGGCGGCCTGGGCGACGACGAGGACGCGGGCGCCGAGCCCCCAGAGGTGAAGGATCTGGTCGCCTCCATCGTCGCGCTAGCCTCGTACCGCCCGTCGCGTGACTCGGAGAACGATGCACGGGCAAATGACGAGGCGGACCGAACCCTCTTCGCCGCCGAGGCGGCCCCGGAAGGCTCGGGGGGAGGCCGGCGGCCGGACGGGGCCGAGGGCGGCAAGGTCGGCGCGTCTGACGGCCGCCCGAGTGCCTTGGCGACCGGTCACCCGGACGCGGTCATGGTTATCGACGCTTTGGCGGGGCATCCGGCGGGGGGGGCGCCGCTCGGCCCGCGCCCGCACCGTTATACAGGACTCCGGGCGACGGAGGGGAGCGGGGCGTCAGTCGCCGTCCCCGTTTCGGCGGAGGGGGCCGCCATCGTACCCGTTTCGCCGGAAAGTTCAGCCGCCGTCCCCTTTTCCCATGAGGCTCCCTCCGCGTCCGGGGAGCCGGGGGCGCCTTCGGAGGAAATCGCGCGCCTGCGCGTCGGCGCCGGCGAAGGATCCCCGGAGGAGCTCGCGATTATGGCGCGCCTGGGTGCGGCGCTGGCCCAGACCGGCAGGGACGGGGACGAGGCGGCGGCTCTCCTCGGGCGGTCAGCGCGGAAGCTTTCCGAGGCCCTTGGCCCCGATCACCCCTCCGCCGTGGATGCCTGGACGCGCTGGGCGGACTTCCTGTGCGGCTCGCTGTGTCCGGGGGCCGGGCTCGAGCGCCTGTTGCCGCCGCTCGACCCGCCGCGCGAGGTCGATCTCCGGGAGGCGCTTAGCTTCTGCATAAGGCGAGCCATGGCGGCCGGGGAGACCGGGAAGCCGGCCCTGGAGGCGAGGCTCAGGCTGGCGGCCGTCCTTTTCGCCTCAGGCAGGCTGGAGGACGCGCTGGAGCTCCGCCTGGCGGCGCTGACAGCGGCCAGAAGGGATCCCGGCCCCGATAGCCCCCTAGCCCTCTCTGCCGGGTTCGCCGCGGCGGAGTCCCTGGCCGCCGCCGGCGACTTGGCCGCCGCGAGGAAGGTCTACAAGGAGATCAGCCTGGTATACGCCCTGACCTTGGGCTCCGAGCATCCTGTGACCGCCGGGGCGACCTCCTTCATGGGCGCGGCGGAAGAGGCCTCAGGCGACCCCGAGATGGCCCTTTGCCTGTACGCGGCCTCATCGCGGGCCCTGGCGGCGCTGGGCGGCGCCCACAAGGCCGACGTCCTCACCCTCCGCATGAGGATGGCGGGGATCCTGGCGGAGCTGGGCGATCCGGGGATGGCCGCGCTGCATTACTCGATGGCCGCCAGCGGGTGGGCCGCCTTCCGCGGCGAGGGCAACCCCCGCCAGCTGGCCTCGGTCGAGCTGGAGGCACGGGCGCGCCTGGCGGCCGGCAATGCCGGGTACGCCGCCGGGATCCTCGGGCCGGTCGCGGAGGCACGCGAGCGAGCTCTTGCGGCTCCGGAGCCCCCTTCCCCCGGAGGCCATCCGGGTCACGGACGCCCCGACGGACGGGCGGAGCTCGCGTCGACGCTCGCGTTGCTGGCGGAGGCCGTCCTGGCGGACGGCGAGGACCCCGGGGAGGCTCAGGCGGCGCTCGCCAGGGAGCTCGAGCTCCGCGAGGCCCTCACCGGCCCGGACTCCCCCGAGGCGCTGGACGCCGTCTTCCGCCTGGCCAGGGCGGTCGAGGCCTGCGGGGACGTGGCGGAGGCGCTCGCGCTCCACCTGAGGGCGCTCGAAGGCAGGAAGTCTGTCCTGGGCCTGCGGCACCCGGACACCGAGCGTTCCGCCGCGGCCGTGTCCGGGCTTAGGACTCCGAGCGCCCGGCGACGCGCGGCCCGAGACCGCCAGCGGCCCCGTACCGGACAGTAGCGGTGTCCTCGCGCCCCCGCCCCGGCGGTCCCTGGCCCCGATGCCCTCCTGTCAGTGCAGTGCCCCCGCCCCGGCGGTCCCTGGCCCCGATGCCCTCCTGTCAGTGCAGTGCCCTGGCCCCGGCGGTCCCTGACCCCGATCCCCTCCTGTCCGTGCAGTGCCCTGGCTACGGCGGCTCTTGGTCCCGATGTCCATGGAGCTGAAATACCCCCTCCCCGCTGGCCCCGACGGCCCCGATCCTTATGATGACGTCCCATGGCCCTGATGTTCCTCCTCTCGCCCATAGCCTTCCGCTGGCTTCCTCCGTGACGTTGCCCCCGTTGGCCTCAAGGGCCTGTCCTCCGAAGGATCGGATCTTCGGGATCTTCGATGGCTGTCCCCGGGCCTTCGTCCGGGCGTGGCAGGCAGAAGCCGCGAGCCGCCGCGGCGGCCAGAGAATCCGCGTGACCCCTGCCGCCTTCGCGGCGGGCAAAGGAGCCGCATGACCGTAGCCTGCCTTGCCATGGCCGCCGCGCTGGCCCTCATTGTCGCGTTTCGCGGTACCCCGCTTCACGCCGAGGGAAGGAAACCCGGTAAAGGGAAGGGCCCTCCCGGGGACGCGTCCGGCGGGAAGCCGCTCCCAGCCAAATCGGCGTCCGGCGGGAAGCCGCGCCCAGCCAAGTCGGCGGCGGGCGGGAAGCCGCGCCCCGCCGGGGCCGGGGACGGCAGGAAGAAGCGTTCCGCCAGGCGCGCCAAGCGGCCCGCCGCCAAGCGGATGCCCAAGGGATGGCCGGAATGGCGCTTCCCGCCCGAGGGCCCGGCGCTGGCCCGAGCCCTCGCCAAAGGCGAACGCCTCGCGGGCCGCGAGGAGTCGGAGCCCGCGAGGATCCGCTGGAACAGGCTCCACACGGTGTTCCTGGCCGCCTACGGAAGGAAGGACCCGAGGCCCTGGGCCGCCCTGTCCCGCGAGGCCCGCTTCTGGCTGAGGCGGGGCCACGACGCCATAGCCCTTGCGGCGAGCCTGGCGGCGTTGGGCGGTCTCCGGGGGGCGTCCTGGACCGGTTCCGGCGCCCTCGAGACGGGCCTCCGGGACTCCGGCCCCCAGGGACTGGCAGAGGAGGGGTTCGCGCGCGATACCGCGATCAGGGCGAAGGATTTCCTCGAAAAGGCCGACGCGTGCGGGGACGTGAGGGACGCCGCGATCGCCTCCCTGAGGGAACCTGCGGGCGGCGGCCCGTTCGCCGACGATGACCGCGACTGGGACGTCTTTCCCTCCGAAGCCCTGTTCAACTGCCGCGAAGACCTGGAAAACCCGTACCTGGATTACCTGGCGGCCTTCAGCGGGGACGGCGGGGCAGATGCGGGCGGCGCCGGTGAGGGAAAGGGCGGCGGAGGCGGCGAAGCCGTCGGCAACGGGGGCGGCGAAGCCGTCGACAACGGGGGCGGCGGGGGACAAGGCGCCGGAGTCCCGCCCCCCGGCTGGGGAGGCGCTGACGCGGGCGATCGGTCCGCTCGCCTGGACGCCCTCCGCCGGGAGATGGAGCGGGCCGGGGCGGGGAGCGATGCCGGGACCATGAAGGCGGACCTTGCAAGGTTCCGCTACGTGTGCCTCCTCGCGGGCGACTGGACTCCGGAGACCGGCTACGACGACGAGGAAGTGCCGCCCGAGGATCTGGCGGCTGCCCGCGAGTTGGGCAAGGACCTCCCCAAGGCCCTCGAAGGGGCCTGGACCGAGGGGGGGCCGGGGCCCTTCGAGGCCTGGCGGCTGGCGGGCGCCATGGCCTTCCGGAGCGGGGACCTCAAGCGGGCCGAGAGAATGCGCCTCAGGACCTTCAAAAGGTCCATGGCGGCTCTGGGGTCGCTGCACCCGATCACGCTCTCGCTCAAGTGCGAACTCGGGGAGTCGCTGGCGCACGAGGGCGATCCGCATGCGGTCAGACTCGTAGCCAACGGCGCGGAGCTGTTGGAGGAAACGCCGTCCGCGCCGTTCGCGGAGACCGTCCGCGCCAAGGTGATGCTTTCCCGTGTCCTGTCGCGCTCCGGGGACGCGGCGGGCGCCGCGGCGGTAAGGCTCCAGGCGGCCGACTTCCTGGAAAGGCGCGAGGGCCGGGACTGCAGGGGCGCGGTGGAGCTCCGCGTCTGGGCGGGAAAGCTCCTCATGGAGACGGGGGACTTCCGCGCGGCGACGGGGATACTGGGCGCCTGCGCGGCCGCCGCGGCCCGCGCCGCAGGATCCCGTGACCTGCGGGCGCTGGCGCTCGCCGACCAGCACGCCAGGGCGCTTCTCGCCGCCGGGGACGCCGGGGCATCGGAAAGGGTAGCCCGGGCGGCCCTCTCGGCGCGGCGGGGCCCGGGAGGCCCCGCCGGACCCGAGGCGGACGCCGGGCTCGCCGACACGCTCTCGATTCTGGCCGAGTCCCTGACGGCATCGGGGGATCCGGTCGGGGCCAGGGCGGCCCGCGCGGACGAGTGCGCCGTCAGGGCCCGGGCGCAGGGGCCGGGGCACCGGGCCACGCTCGCGGCGCTTGCGGGGGAGGCGGCGTGCGCCGAGTCAATGGGGGACTCAAGCGATGCCTTGGCGCTCCACCGGGAGGCGCTCGCGCTCCGCGCGGAGAGCCTGGGGCCCGAAGACCCGGATACGCTCGCGTCGAAGGAGGCGGTGGAAAGGCTCACGGCCGGCGGGCTTGGCGGCGACGGGGGCGGAGGTCATGGCGACGGGGGCAACGGCCGAGACGGAGGTTGACCGGAATGCCGCGTCCCGCGGCGGTATTTTACCCTGCGGCCCGCGCCGCATGACCCCTGACGCCTGCCGCGGCGGGGAGGAGGAGGAATCTCACGATCGCCATCTGCCTTGCCGTTGCGGCCCTGTCCGCCCTCGCGACGTTTTTCGCGATGCCGCTTCACGCCGCCGACGAGAGGCCCGGGAAGAAGTCCGGCGGGAAGGGTCCCGGGAGAAAGTCCGGCGGGAATGGTCCCGGGGGAGGGAAGCCGGGGCTCGCGGCCCGTTCCTCAAAGGGCGGCTCCTCCGTCCCGAGGAGTTCTGCCGGCCGCAGACGCCCGAAGGGTTGGCCGAAGTGGCCTTTCCCGCCGGAAGGCCCTACGCTGGACATAGCCCGGAAGCTGGGCGAGAAGCTCGCCGCATCCGGTGAGTTTGAGCTCGCGGCGACGTACTGGGAAAGGCTGGACACGATTTTCCTCGCCGCCTACGGGGAAAACGATGGGAGGGTCTGGGCCGCCGTGGCCCGCGAGTCCCGTTGCCTGTTGGAGCTGGGTCGGCCCGTCCCGGCCCTGTGGGGGAGCTCGAGGACGCTCAAGAGCATGCAGGGGGCGTTCTTGCCCCATGCCGTCGATGCCGGCCTGGAGGCCGGCATGGCGATCGCCCATCAGATTGCCAAAGAGGTGGCGTTCTCGCTCCAGACCCAGCTGGAGGCGGAAGGGCCCGCCCGGAAGGCCCTGAAGAGCGGGAACGCGAAGGCCGCCTTTTTCGGCGCCTTCGGTGCAACCGGGGACGACGCGCCCGACTTGCCGGGCTCCGCAGGTGTCGATGCCTTGATGCGCCTTCTCTCCCAAGGCGGAAAAGCCCCAGGCCGCGGAGCCGCAGGCCCTGGAACCAAAGGCGGAGCCGTCGGCTGGGACGTCCCGGAGGGCGAGGGCGTTCTGACGGAGCGCCTGGCCGCCCTGCGCGGGGAGCTGGAACGGACCGAGGCCCGAAGCGGATCGACGGGCCCGGAGGCGGCAGAGGCCAGGTACCGCTACGCGATGGCGCTCGCGGGCGAGTGGGGCCCGGATACCGGGTACGAAGTGCCCGATGTGCCAGGGGCGAATCTGGCGGAGGCGCTTCGGCTTTGCGATGGCCTCCCGGAGGCCCTGGCCGATGCCGCCGGGAGGCCTAGCCGCTTGGATGCCTTGAGGCTTCAGGGGTACGTCGCCTTCCGGTCCGGTGACAACCGGCTGGCCGAGGAAGCGCGCCGAAAGGCCTTGCATGAGGCAGAGGCGAAGTTCGAGCCGTGGCACCCCAGGGCGATCACCGCCGCGGCCGAGCTAGCGTTCACGCTGATCGAGAAGGGCGACGTGCAAGGCGCGTTCGCGCTCATCTCCAGGTCCGCGGAGGCGAAGGACAAAACTGACGCGACCGACGAGGAACTCGCGCGCATGACCGTGGTGGTCTCGTCCGTCAACCTG
Organism: Deltaproteobacteria bacterium; assembly: GCA_031263485.1. GTDB lineage: Bacteria > Desulfobacterota > Desulfarculia > Adiutricales > Adiutricaceae > JAIRZX01. The sequence goes on from JAISFS010000019.1 coordinate 9,923, forward strand.
CTCGCCGGGGACGTCGCCGGCGCCATCGCCATGAGGTTCGGCGCCGCCGGAGCCCTCGAAAGGCGATACGGTAAAGACTACAGGGGCGCGGTGGAGCTCCGCGCCAGGGGAGCAAGGCTCCTTTTCGAGACCGAGGACTTCAGGGCGGCCGCCGGGTTGCTGGGCGCCTGCGCCGAGTCCGCGGCCCGTGCCGCTGGCCCCGGCGACCTGCGGGCCCTGCACCTGGCGGACGAACAGGCCGCGGCGCTGTTGATGAGCGGTGACCCATCGGCGGCGGAGAAGGTCGTCCGGGCAACGCTTTCCGTGCGGCGGGGCCGGGGCGGCCCCAAGGGCTCGGAGGCGGACGCCGGGCTCGCCGACACCCTGACGCTCCTTGGAGGGATCCGTCAGTATTTGGGGGATCGGGCGGGGGCCAGGGCGGCGAACGCGGAAGAGCGCGCCGCCAGGGCCCGTGCGAAGGGGCCCGGACACCGGGAGACCATCGCCACGCTCACGAGGGCGGCCGATGCCGCCGAGGCATCGGGGGACGCCGATGGCGCCCTGGAGCTCCGCCGGGAGGCGCTCGGGCTCCGCGAGGAAAGCCTGGGCCCCGATGACCCGGACACGATCGAGTCCAGGAAGGCGGTGGAGAGACTCTCGGCCAAAGCCGGCGGCAAAGGCGACCGCAAGCCCGGCGCCGGAGGGGGCGGCAGGCACGGCGCCAGAGGGGGCGGTAGCGGCAAGGAATGATCGCAAAGCGCCGCGGCCGATGCCGCCTGCCGGAGGCGCGGGAGAGGCGCGGCGCCGCAGGTTGCCGGAAGCCGTGTTCCGGCGGCCTTTCCGGCTACGGGGCCGGACTGGCGCGAGCCTCACGCCGAACGATATCTCGACACTCCCTGCGGGTCGAGCCGCGGGACCTTGCCGCGCCATGCGGCAGCCGAGGACAGGATCCCCATGACTCTAGCCTGCCTTGCCGTTACGGCCCTGGCCGCCCTCGCGGTCGCGTTTCGCGGGACGGGGCTTCACGCCGCGGGAAAGAGGCCCGTCGGGAAAAGGCGGAAAAAGGGGCCCGCGAGACCCGCCGTCTCGGGCGGGAAGGCCTCCCCGCCCGGACCTTCCGGCGGCCGGCGTCCGGAGGGCTGGCCGGAGTGGCCCTTCCCGGCAGAAGGCGAGATGCTGGACCGGGAAAGGGCGCTTGGGGAGGAATACGCCCGGGGCGGGTCTGCGGATTACGCGGGGTCCCGCTGGAGCGGGCTGTTCACCGTCTTCTCGACCGCCTACGGCAAGGCCGATGCCCGGGCCTGCGCCGCCGCGTCCCGCGAGGCCAGCTGCCTCATGATGGCGGGCCATGGCTGCAGGGCCTTCGCGTCGACCTCTCGGCTGCTCCGGTCCCTGCGGGAGCCGTTCTGGCCTCGCCCGGACGATGCCGACCCTGCGGCGGCGAGGGAATCCCTGCGCCGGGAGGGCGCGGAGGTGGCGTTCGCGCTCGAGACTCACGCGGAGGCCACGAAGCGCTACATGAAGTTATCCGCGTCCGAGGACGGGTTCGACTTCCTATCCGCCTATGCCGAAATCGCCAGTGCCCGTTACGATGACGTCGTGACCGGAATCAAGGCGAAGAGCGGCGGCCCCGCCATCGGCTGGGACGGCCCGGAAGGGGAGGGCGCACGGGCGGCGCGCCTGGAAGCCTTGCGCGGGGAGCTGGAGAGATCCGGGGTCCGAAACGGCGCCGGGAACCGGGAGTCGGCGGTCGCCAGGTACCGCTACGCGGTGGCCCTTACGGGCGAGCGCGGGTCGGCGACGGGCTACGAGGACCAGGAGGTGCCCCCGGAGGACCTGAATGAGGCGCTCGGGCTTTGCGAGGGGCTTCCTGAGGCCCTTTCCGGGGCGGGGGCCCCGGGGGAGCCGGGCCCCTTGGACGCCCGGAGGCTTACGGGACGCGCGGCGTATCTGTCCGGGGACGTGGCGCTGGCCGAGAGAGTACGCCGGAAGGCCCTCGCGGAGGCCAAGGCGGCGCTCTCGTCGAGGCACCCCGCCGTGCTCGGGCTGAAGTGCGATCTCGCGGAGTCGCTGCTGGCGAAAGGCGACGGGAAACGCGCGCTCGATCTCCTTTCCGTGATCATGAGCCACCTGACTGTCGGCCCTGCCGCGTCTCCCTTGGAGGCCGCGCGGGCGGCCGTGTTGCTCTCTAACGGCTACCTGAGCAGCGGGGATCCGCTGGGCGCCGCGGCGGAGAGGTTCAAGGCGGCCGACAGCCTTGAGATTCGGTACGGCAGTGACCACAGGGGCGCGGTTGAGCTCCGCGCCCGCGGGGCAGCGCTTCTCTCGGAAACGGGCAACTACGGGGCGGCCGCCGCGGTGTACGGGGCCTGCGCCGAGTCGGCGGCCCGCGCCGTCGGGGCCCGGGACCTGCGGGCGCTCGCGTTCGCGGACAAGCGCGCCGCGACGCTTATCCTGGCAGGTGATGCCGCGGCTGCCGAGAAGGTCGCCGGGACGACCCTTTCCGCGCGGCGGGCCCCGGGCGGCCCTTCGGGCAAGGAAGCGGAACTCGGGCTCATAGACACGCTCTCGTTTCTGGGCGCGGCCCTGCGGAAGTCGGGGGACCTGGCCGGGGCAAGGGCGGCCTGCGCTGACGCGTGCGCGGTTGCGCGGGCGATGGGACCGGGGCACCTCGCTACCGCAGGGGCCATCGAGATGGAGGCGGCGGTGGCCGAGGATATGGGGGACATGGACGCCGCCCTGGCGCTGAACCGGGAGGCGCTCGCGATCCGCCGGGAGGTCCTGGCCCCTGACGACCGGGACACGCTCGAGTCCGTTCGCGCCGTCGGGAGGCTTTCGGGCCAGGGCGACGGGAACGGAGATGGCTGGCGGTGACCGGGGTGAGCAGGGGCCGGAAGCAGGCAGGGCTCATGGCGGGCCCGCCGGCGCGGCGCCGCGGGTTCCCGCCGCGATCAGGGCTCAGGCCTGCGGCGGAATCTCCTGTCCGGACTGCCCCCGGTCGCCTTTCCGCACCGGGAGCCGACGGCGGGAGGACGGCCCGGCGACCGCCGATGCCTCGGCAACCCGCGCCTGTTATCCTGAGCCCCCGTGGCCGATGGACGCAGGAAGCCTGCCGCCCTTGCGGCAGCCAAGCAAAGGACACCGTATGACCGTTATCTGCCTTGCCATGATGGCCTTAGCCGCCCTCGCGGCGTTCCCGGCTATGCCGCTTCACGCCGGCGGGGAGAAGCCCCCGGAAAGGAAGTCCGCCGGGAAGAAACCCCCGGAAAAGGAACGCGCCGGGAAGAAGTCCCAGAAAACGGAACTCGGAAAAAAGATCGTCGGAGGTGAGACGCCGGACCCCTCGAAGCGCTCGGCCGTCGACCGGACGGTCGTTCCGAAAAGGCCCTCCGGCAGCGGCCGCCTGCCGGGCTGGCCCAAGTGGCCTTTCCCGCCCGAAGGTCCGGCGCTGGACGGGGCTCGTGAGCAGGGCGAGAGGCTCGCCCGCTCCGGGAAGGCGGAGTTCGCGAGGAGCTCCTGGAGCCAGCTGATGACCGTCTTCTTGACCGCCTACGGGGAAAGGGACGCGCGCGTCTGGACCTCCCTGTCCCGAGAGGCCCGTTGCATGCTTGATGCGGGCGAGTGCTTCAAGGCCCTGGCTGTGAGCACGAAGGCGCTGAAGAGGTTGCGGGGGTCGTTCTGGCACCATTTGGTCGGCGCAGATATGGAGGCCGGCAATGCGGTCCTGCGCCAGGCCGAGCTGGAGGTGGCGTTCGCGAGCGAGACCCAGGGCGCGGCGAGGGAGTCTGTCCGGGAGGCCTTGGACAGCGGGGACGGGAAGAAAGCCCTGGCGGACGCCTTCGTCTATGCGGGGGACGATGCCGGCTTCCCGGGCTGGGACGTTGACGCCGAGGTACTGATAAGCTTTTTCGTAGACAACCTAAACGGTGGCGACGACGACGATGATGACGATGACGATGATGACGACTACGGCGATGACGGGGGCGATGATGGCGACGGAGGCGAAGACTTCGAACGCGGTCGCGGCGACGCCGTAGGCTGGGACTCCCAGGATGGCGAGGGCCATCGCGCGGAGCGGCTGGCGGCCTTGCGCGGGGAGCTGGAGCGGGCCGAGTCGCGAAGCGGCGCCGGAAGCGCGGAATCGGCTGTTGCCAGGTACCGCTACGCGAGGGCGCTCGCGGGCGAGTGGGGCCTGCGGACGGGATACGAGAACCCTGACGTGCCCCGGAAGGATCTGGCGGCGGCCCTTGAATTGTGCGATGGTCTGCCGGAGGCCCTGGCCGGCGCCTCCGGGGGGCATGGTCGGCTGGACGCCTTGAGGCTTTTGGGGTCCGCGGCCTTCCGATCCGAACGGTTCGATCTGGCCGAGGAAACGCGCCGCCAGGCCTTGAAGGAGGCGGAGGCCATGCTGGGGCCTGGGCACCCGATCTCGCTCGCTCTCAAGTGCGAGCTCGCGGAGTCGCTGGCTGTGAAAGGCGACGTGGCCGGAGCGATCGGGCTCATATCCGCGGGAGCGACAGGGCTGACGGCCGTCTCGGACGGGCCGCCCGATGAGGCCGCGCGGGCGAACGTGATTTTCTCGCGTTTCAACGTCGAACTCGGGGACCCGGTCGCCGCCGTGGCCTTGAGATTCGGCTCCGCCCTCATCCTGGAGCACCATTACGGCAAGGACCACAGGGGCGCGGTGGAGCTCCGCGCCGCCGGAGCCGAGATCCTCATGGGCACGGGGGACTTGCGGGCGGCCGCAGCGGTGCTGGGCGCCTGCGTAGAGTCCGCGGCCCGCGCGGCAGGCCCCGGCGACCTGCGGACGCTGGCGTTGGCTGACATTTACGCCTTGGCGCTTTTTGCCGGCGAGGACATCAGGGCTGCGGGGGCCGCCCGGAAGACGCTTGCCGCTCGGCGGGCCCCCGGCGCACCCGAGGGCCCGGAGGCGGACGCCGGGCTTGCCAACACGCTCACGCTCCTGGGCGGGATCCTGCTGAGGGCTGGGGATCCGGAAGGCGCCAGGGATGTCTTCGCGGAAGAGTTCCTCCTCAGGGGACGGACGCAGGGGGCCGGGCACCGGTATACCCTCACGGCGCTCGCACGGGAGGCCGCCGCCGCCGAGGACATGGGTGACTTCGGCGACGCATTGACGTTTCATCTTGAGGCCCTCGCGCTCCGCACGGAGAGCCTGGGCCCCGATGACCCGGACACGCTCGCGTCCAGGAAGGCCGTGGAGAGGCTGTCAGCCAAGGGCAAGGGCGGCGGCAAGGGCAAGTGATGATCGGAGGGTGCCGGGGCCGTGATCTTCTTGTACGCATGCGGGGAACCCCGCCGCTGACGTCCTGCGGGAAACGGCCCCTCCGTGGTTGTCCGCTGGCGGATTGCCCGCGCCCGCTTTCTTGAACCTCCCGCTGCTTGCGTCCGCCCCCTGCCGCCCAGCCGTTGATTGCGTCCGCATGACCCCTGCCTCGGCTTGCGCCCGCCTGACCACCGCCGCGGCTTGCGCCCGCCTGACCACCGCCCCGGCTTGCGCCCGCCTGACCACCGCCCCGGCGGCTGAGAGAAAGGACCCCCATGATCGCCATCTGCCTTGCCGTGATGGCCTTGTCCGTCCTCTCGGCGTTCCCCGGGGCGCCGTATCACGCCGCCGGAAAGAAGTCCGGCGGAAAATGGCCCGGCGCGAAGAACCCGGGGAAATCGGCGTCCGGAAACGGGAAACCTATGCCCACTGGGTGCGCCGCCGAGAAAAGGTTTGCCCCCATGAAGCCTTCCGGCACCGGGCGCCCGGAGGGTCCGCCGGAATGGCCCCTCCCGTCAGAAGGCCGGGCGCTGGGCATGGCCCGGAAGCTTGCCGAGCAGTTCGCCTGCGGAGGGCGCCTTGAGACCGCGAGATCCATCTGGAGCTGGCTGAGCAAGGTGTTCTCCGCCGCCAACTGTCAAAGGGACGCGCCGGTCGCTTCCGCCATGTCCCGCGAGGCCCGATGTCTCGTGGATCTTGGCGAGGGCTTCCCGGCCCTGGCGGGATGCACGATGACGTTCAGGCATCTTTGCGGGACGGGTGATTTCCGGGCGGCCGGGGGGGTGCTGGGACGTCGCGTCGAGTCTGCGTATCGTGTTGCTGGCATCCGCGATCTGAGGATCCTGGCGCTCGCGGACCTTCACGCCGGTGCGATTATCGTGTCGGGCGGGGGGAGAATGCGCCCGGGCGACCCTTTCCGTGCGCCGGGCGGCCCCGCGGGGCCCGAGGCGGAGAAGGGGAGCGCCGGCACGCTCCCGGTCCTGGCCGCGTCCCTGCTGAAGCAGGGGGATCCGGCGGATGCCTGGGCGGCCTGCGCGGAAGAGCGCACGGTCAGGTCACGGGCATCGGGAGCCCCTCGCGGCGCTCTCGCGGGAGGCCCATGCCGCCGAGGCCATGGGGACGCCGACGGAGTCCCGACGCTCCACCGGGAGGCGCTCGCGCACCGCACTGAGAGCCTGGGGCCAGACGATCCGGACACGCGCATGTCCGCGGAGGCGGTGGATAGGCTTTCGCGAAAGAGGCGGGGCTCAGAATGGCCGGAAAGTCGCCCTTGGGGGGCTTTTTGCTCCTCCCAGCGGCCCGCGCGGGCCGCATTAACCTGCCGCCTCCGGCGGCATAGGAAAGGAACCGTATGGCAGTCGTCTGCCTTGCCTTGACGGCATTGACCGTCCTCGCGATCGCGCTTCGCGGGACGCCGCTTCACGCCTCAGGAAAGAGGCCCGCCGGGAAAATGCGCGGGAAAAAGGGGCCCGCGAGGCACGCCGCCCCGGGCGGAAAGGCCTCCCCGCCCGACCTTTCCGACCGCTGGCGATCGGAGGGCTGGCGACCGGAGGGCTGGCCGGCGTGGCCCTTCCCGCCAGAAGGCGAGATGCTGGACTGGTATCGGCGGCAGGGGGAGGATTTCGCACGGGACGGGGGCGAGGATTACGCGAGGTCCCGCTGGAGCAGTCTGTTCACGGTCTTTTCTGCCGCATACGGCAAGACCGACGCACGGGCCTGCGCCGCCGCGTCCCGCGAGGCCAGCTGTCGGCTGATGACGGGCCAGGTTGCCGATGCCCTCGCGACAACCTCGCGGCTGCTCCGGACTCTGCGGGGGCCGTTCTGGGTCCGGCCGGACGGGGATGCCCCTGCGGAGGCGAGAGAATCCCTCCGCCGGGAGGGGGCCGAGGCGGCTTTCGCGCTCGAGACTTACGCGGAGGCCATGAAAAGCTTCATGGATCCCTCCGTGACCGGGGACGGGTTCGACTTGCCGTCCGCCCATTCCGGAATCGTCAAAGCCTTTGCCGATTACCTCGCCTTTGCCGATAACCTCACCTTTGCCGATAACCTCACGACCGGAATCGACCCGCCGCAAGGCGGTCCTGCAGTCGGCTGGGACGGCCCGGAGGGGTCGGCCGGGCGGGCGGCGCGCCTGGCCGCCCTGCGCGGCGAGCTGGAGGGAGCCGAGGCGCGAAACGGCGGCGGGGGCCGGGAATCGGCGGCAGCCAGGTTCCGTTTGGCCGCGGCGCTCGCGGGCGAGCGGGGGCCGGCGACGGGCTATGATGACCCTGCGGTGCCCGAGGAGGACCTGAAGGAGGCGATCGGGCTTTGCGAAGGGCTTCAGGAGGCCCTGGCCGGGGAGGCGGCCTCGGGGGAGCCGGGCCCCTTTGACGCCCTGAGGCTTGCTGGGCACGCGTCATTCCTGTCCGGGAATGTCGTGCGTGCCGAGAAGGTGCTCCGGAAGGCCCTTGCGGAAGCCGAGTCTGATCTCGGCCCGAGGCACCCCGCCGCGCTCGGGCTGATGTGCGATCTCGCGCAGTCGCTACTCGCGAAAGGCGACGAGAACGGCGCGGTCGAACTCATTTCCGCGATCAAGAAGGATCCGGCGGGCGGCCCGGCCGAGGCGCACGCCGAAGCGGCGCGGGCGGCGGTGTTGCTCTCGAATACCTTCTTTCGGTTGGGGGACCCGCTGGCGGCTGCGGCGGAGAGGTTGGAGGCGGCCGAAAGGCTGGATGTCCGGTACGGCAGGGACCACAGGGGCGCGGTGGAGCTCCGCGCCAGGGTAGCGGCGCTCCTCTCGGAAACGCGCAACTACCGGGCTGCCGGCGCGTTGTTCGGGATCTGCGCCGACTCGGCGGCCCGCGCCGTGGGGGCCCGGGACCTGCGGGCGCTCGCGTTCGCGGACATGCGCACCTCGACGCTTATACTGGCAGGTGACGCCGCGGAGGCGGAAAAGGCGGCCCGGACGACGCTTTCCGCACGGCGGGCCCCGGGCGGCCCTTCAGGCGAGGATGCGGACTACGGGCTCGTCGCCACGCTCACGTTCCTGGGCACGGCACTGCGGATGTCGGGGGACCTGCCCGGGGCAAGGGCGGCCTGGGCGGACGCTTCAGCGGTCGCGGCACGGCAGATGGGGCCGAGGCACACCGAGACCGCCGGCGCCCTCGCGAGAGAGGCCAGGTTAGCCGGGGAGATGGGGGACATAGACGCCGCCCTGGCGCTTAACCGGGAGGCGCTCTCGATCCGCCTGGAGGTCCTGGGCCCTGACGATCCTGACACGCTCGCGTCCATTCGCGCCGTCGAGACGCTCTCGGGCCAGGACGGCGGAAACGGCGAGGGCGGGCGGTGACCGGATGCGCCGGGGCAGGACGCCGGAAGGGCTCATGGCGGGGCGGCGGGCGCCATGCCGCGTGTGCCGCCGCGTTTCCGCCTCAGGCTTGCGGCGGAATCTCCTGTCCGCGCGGCCCCCGGTCTTTTTGCCGCCCCCGGCGCAGGCGGCGGACGGCCGGTCTCCGCTGATGCGCCGGCAGCCCTCGCCCGATTTCCTGGGCCCCTGCTGCCGATGTCCGCGAGACGCCAGCCCCCCTGCGGTCGATTACCGCGAGACGCCTGCCCCCCTGCGGTCGATGACCGCGAGACGCCTGCCCTCCCAGCGACCGATATCCGTAGGACGTCTGTACTCCCTGCGACCGATACCCGTAAGACGCCTGCCCCTCTGCGGCCGAAGTCAGTAAGACGCCAGCCTCCCCTGCGGCAGACAGGCAAAGGACCTCTCATGACCGTTATCTTTCTTGCCATGATGGCCTCAGCCGCCCTTGCGGCGTTCACTGCGATGCCGCTTCACGCCGCCGGCGGGAAGAAGCCCGGGAAAAAGAATGCCGGGGGAGGGAAGCGGGGCCCCGCGAAGCGTTCGACCGTCGGTCGGACGGCTGTCCCCAAGAGGCTTTCCGGCCGCGGATGCCCGCCGGGCTGGCCCAAGTGGCCCTTCCAGCCCGAAGGTCCCGCACTGGACGATACCCGTGAGGAGGGCGAGAGGCTCGCCCTCTCCGGGGAGGTGGATGTCGCGAAGCTCAACTGGTGCAAGCTGGAAGCCGTCTTCCTGACCGCCTACGGGGAAGAGGACGCGCGGGTCTGGACCACCCTGTCCCGCGAGGCCCGTTGCCAGCTGGAGGAGGGCGAATGTTTCATGGCCCTGGCTGAGAGCACGAGGGCGCTCAAGGGTCTGCGGAGTTCGTGCTGGCAAATGCCGGTCGGCGCCGGCATCGAGTCCCGCATGGCGATCTTGGGCCAGGCCGGACAGGAGGTGGCGTTCGCATACGAGACCCAGTGCGCGGCGAGGGAGTCTGTCCGGGAGATCTTGGACAGCGGGGACGGGAAAGACGACCTGGCCGCCGTCTTCTGCTTCGCCGGGGACGACGCCCTCTTCCCGGGTTGGGACGCTGACGCCGAGGCCCTGCTAAGCTATTTCATCGATGACGATGTTGACGAGGACGATGACGCTGGAGGCGGCGACGGCGATGGAGACGGTAATGGCGGAGACGATGGAAGTGGCGGGGGCGGAGAGTTCGGGCGCGGAGGCGGCGCAGTAGGCTGGGACGCCCCGGAGGGCGAGGGCCATCGTGCTGAGCGTCTGGCGGCCTTGCGCGGGGAGCTGGAGCGGGCCGAGTCACGAAGCGATGCCGGAAGCGCTGAGTCGGCGGCAGCCAGGTACCGCTACGCGAGGGCGCTCGCGGGCGAGTGGGGCCCGGAGACGGGATACGATGACCCTGACGTGCCCCGGGAGGATCTGTTGGCGGCCCTTGAGCTGTGCGAGGGTTTGCCGGAGGCCCTGGCCGGCGTCTCCGAGGGGTCGGGTCGGCTCGATGCCTTGAGGCTTTTGGGTTTCGCGGCATATCGGATCGAACAGTTCGATTGGTCCGAGGACGTGCGCAGTAAGGCCCTGAAGGAGGCAGAGGCCATGCTGGGGCCGGAGCACCCGACCTCGCTCGTTTTCAGGTGCGAGCTCGCGGAGTCGCTGGTGGCGAATGGCAACGGGGAATACTCGCCCGAGCTTATCTCCTCGGGAACGGAAGGGCTGGTGTCCGTCTCGGACCGGCATCCCGGCGAGGCCGCGCGTGCGAGCGTCCTGCTCTCGCGCTTCAGCGTCGACCACGGGGATCCGGTAACCGCCGTTGCCGTGAGATTCGCCGCGGCCGGGATCCTGGAGAAGCTTTTCGGCAGGGACCACAGGGGCGCGGTGGAGCTCCGCGCCGCGGGAGCCAAGATCCTCAGGGACACGGGGGATTATCGGGCGGCCGCCGCGGTGCAGGGCGCCTGCGCCGAATCCGCGGCCCGCGCCGCGGGCCCCGGCGACCTGCGGACGCTGGCGTTCGCGGACAGACACGTCCTGACGCTTTATCTTGCCAAGGACGTTGAGGCGGAGGGGGCCGCCCGGAAGACGCTTTCAGCGCGGCGAGCCCCGGGCGGCCCCACAGGCCCGGAGGCCGAAGTCGGGCTCTCCAACTCCCTCATGCTCCTGGGCTTGATTCTGCTGGATGCGGGGGAACCGGGCGGCGCCTATGAGGCCTTCGCGGACGAATGCATCGCCAGGGCCCGGTCGCATGGTCCCGGGCACCGGTTCACACTCACGGCGCTCGATAGGAAGGCCCGTGCCGCCGAGGAAATGGGGGACATCGAAGGGGCCTTGGCGCTTCACCGGGAGACGCTCATGCTCCGCACGGAAAACCTGGGCCCCGATGACCCGGACACCCTCGAGTCCAGGGAAGCCGTGAAGAGGTTATCAAGAAAGGGAAAGGGAAAGGGAAAACAGAAATAAACGACGGTCGGTTTCCCTTCCGAAATAAGTCGCTGGTTTGCGAAAACGGGCCGGGGCGACCAGGGAAGTGGCAATCGATCCGCCTCGTCGGCAACAGCCGCGAGTCCTGCTCACGGGACGCCTCCCCGGTCACGGGCTCCGGAACCGCCTTTTTCGGGCATGCGCGACGAGGGCGGACTCGAGGGCAGGCGCCAAACGGACAGGGGCGCAACCCCGGCGCGAAAAGGCCCTGATGCCGATGGTCGGCGATCCCGAGGGGAGATGCCCGAAATGACACCTCATCCAGCCAGCACCGGCTATTATTTCCAGTCAACCCTATAAGATCTGTCTGCCGGACACTGCGGAACCGTGAGTCAGGGTCCTGTCCTTGTTCCAGATCCGGTAAAGCGACTTGGGCATATCCTAGGAGCCTGTTGCATAATGGGTTTTGAAGAAGGGAGTGGCTCCGGATGTGGTCGGCAGGAGACAATCCCTGCACAACCGCCAGATTCATGCTAATACTGTAGCGATTTATGCAACAGGCTCCTAGCTGGCTCAGAAAACGCTGGATATGAGTTTCGTGAGGAATCCTCCCAAAGTCGTAGGTTCTTTGAAGACGAATCGCGAAAAAAGGGGAGTACGATGATGGAAAGAGCTGTAGAACCCGCCTGAACGCAAATCGTCTGAAATCTCCCCCGCACTTCCCCAGTAGCTGTCACGGGCCTTCCATAACATATTTGATTCCGCTGCAAATTGTGGATATCGCCGATGAAATCGTCGTTTCAGGTGTGTTCCAATATGTGCTGGTTCATGTGTAGCTATTTTGGCACAAAACCCACTGGAATAAAGGCTACATTCTTATTTTGAGGCTCGCCCCAAAGATCAGGTACTGAAAATACAGAAAAAAAACTTGCTTTCCGTCCGGGTTTCCTGTAAATCTGTCGAAAGGCCTGGAACGGACCTTCCGGTTTCCAGCGCCCGGCTTTCCCCCCCAAACCGTTCAACCTGGCTCCAGCGCGGCTTTTCAGAAAAGTCGACAGAAACCCTTGCCGAAAGGCCCCGAACGACGTGACCGAGCTCTCCTTCAGCCTGCCTGTTCATCCCTCCGGCCCAGCGGCCGGCGGATGGTGGTGGCGGAACGACCTCGACCGCGGTCGAAGGACGGGCCGGCCCCTGTTCTGACAACAGCCCCTGAGCCGGAATATCCCTCAAAGCCACGGTCCCAGAGTTACGGATCGTGGCTTTTTTTTTGTGCCCTGCGCGGGATGGCCGGAAGCCCTGCAGGGAATGCCCGGACGATCTGTGCGGAAGCCCGGACGACTTGCCCGGGTGCGTTGACGCCTGGTGCGGGATGCCCTGATTCGGGCGAGACGCGGCGCGGCCGCGATTTAAGGAGGCGAGATGATAACCCTGACCCAGCACGCCGAACGGCTGCCGAGCGATCTTCTGACCCCCATCAGCCTCTTCAGGAAGGAGGTCGGAGAAGGGGGGGCGGGGATCCTCCTGGAGAGCGCCGAGGTGGGGGGCCGCTGGGGGCGCTACAGCGTCTGCGCCTCGGGCGTCCTCATGAAGCTCTCGGCCAAGGGCGGCTTTTTGGCGGTCGAGACCGCCGACCCGAAGCTCATGCCGCTCAAGGGCCTCTCCGGGCTCCCGTTCCCTGTCGGGCTGAAGAAGGTCCTGGAGACGCTCGCTGTCCTGCCCGACCCTTCAGGGCCCGCGCTCCCCCCCATCACCCGGGCAGTCTACGGGTATCTGGGCTACGGCGCGGCGAGCCTCTTTGAGGAGCGGCTGAGGCCGATCATGCCGCCCGGGGACGCCGAGGCGGCATTCATCCTGCCCGCCGAGGTGTTCCTGTGCGACCACGCCTACGGGAGGCTCCACCGCCTCTCGCTTCCTGGCCCGCGGCTCCCCGAACGGGTCGGGCGTAGCGAGCCCAAGGGCCCCTGGGGGCTCCAGGCGTCCCCGGGCAGGGAGGAGTTCATGGATCTCGTGGGCGAGGCGAAAGGGCTCATCTCCGAGGGCGAGCTCATCCAGCTGGTGCTGTCCTGCGGCTTCGAGGACGCCTTCGCGGGCGACCCCTTCGAGGTCTACAGGGCGCTGAGGTCGATAAACCCCTCCCCCTACATGTTCCACCTGCAGCTCCCCGAGCTCGCGCTCTCCGTGTCCTCCCCCGAGGTGCTGGTCACCTCCGACGGCGGACGCCTCAGGCTGTGCCCCATCGCGGGCACCCGGCCCCGGGGGAGCGACGAGGGCGAGGACGACCTCTTCGAGGCGGAGCTCGCCGCGAACGAGAAGGAGCAGGCGGAGCACGTCATGCTGGTGGATCTGGGCAGGAACGATCTGGGGCGAGTGGCGAAGGCCGGCACCGTGGAGGTGGAGCGCTTCATGGACGTCGAGCGCTTCTCCCACGTGATGCACCTCACCTCCCAGATCAGGGCGGACCTGAAGGAGGGCCTGGACGCCGTGGACGTCGTCTCCGCCGCGTTCCCCGCCGGCACGGTCTCGGGCGCCCCCAAGATCCGGGCGATGGAGCTCATAGCCCGCATGGAGCGGGTCCCGCGGGGGCCCTACGCCGGCGGCGTGGGCTGGTTCGGGCTGGACCCCGGGCGCGTCGATTTGGACTTCGGCATCACCCTGCGCGGGGCCTGGATCCGCGAGGGGCGCGCCTCGTGGAGGGCCGGCGCGGGGATAGTCTACGACTCGGACCCCGAAAGCGAGTGGAGGGAGTGCCTGGCCAAGGCCGAGGCGGTGCGCGAGGCCCTGGAAGCCGCGGGACGCGGCGCGGAAGGGGGGAGATAGATGTTCCTGCTGGTAGACAACTACGATTCCTTCACCTACAACCTGGCCCAGCTTTTTCAGACCCTGGGGGCGGATCCCCTGGTGCTCCGCAACGACGATCCCGGGATCCTGGAGCTGGCCGAGACGGGCGGGCTCGAGCGCGTCTGCGTCTCCCCCGGCCCGGGCCACCCCCTGAGGGCCGGGCGGCTGATGGAGTTCCTGGAGCTCCTGGCCCGCCGCGATCCCCCGGTCCCTGTCCTGGGCGTCTGCCTGGGCCACCAGGCCCTGGGCGAGTTCGCCGGATCCCCGGTGGTGCGCGCCGCCCGCGTCATGCACGGCAAGGTCTCCCGCGTGGTGCATTCGGGGGAGGGCATCTTCGCCGGGTTGCCCCGGGACATGACCGGGGGCCGGTACCATTCCCTCATCGTGACCGATCCCGGCGGGCGCGGCGCCGGCCGCGACCCGGGCCCGCACCCTTTCAGGGTGACGGCCCGCTCTCCGGAAGGCGAGATCATGGCGCTCTCCTACGAGGATCTGCCCTGGCACGGGGTGCAGTTCCACCCCGAGTCTGTCCTGACCCCGGCCGGGCGGGCGCTTCTGGACAACTTCCTCAGGCTTCCCGCCGCCCGCCCGGGCGAGCCGGGCGAGGCGCGGCCTGACGGGCCGGAGCCGGCCGAACCCCCGGCCACGGCCTTCCCGCTCTCGGCCATCTACGAACGGGTGGGATGCCGCGAGGATCTGGGGGACGCCATGGCCCAGCAGATTTTTGAGCGCCTGATGGGCGGCGAGCTCTCCCCTGCCCAGACCGGCGCGCTTCTCCTGGGCCTGCGGGTCAAGGGAGAGACCCCCGTGGAGGTGGCGGCCGCCGCCACGGCGGTGTTGCGCCAGGCGGAGAAGGTCCCGGAGCTTCCGGGCAAGGTGCTGGACGTCGTGGGCACCGGCGGCGACAACCGCTTCTCGTTCAACTGCTCCACCGGTACGGCGCTCACCTGCGCCGCCCTGGGCTACACGGTCCTGAAGCACGGCAACCGCTCGGTCTCCTCCAAGTCCGGGAGCGCGGACGTCCTCGAGCGCCTGGGCTTCGACATCGAGATCCCTCCCGAGCGCGTGGCGCGGGAGGCCGCGGACAGGAAGTTCGTGTTCCTCTTCGCGCCCCACTACCACCCGGCGTTCAAACACGTGATGCCCGTGCGCAGGGAGCTGGGAGTAAGGACGCTATTCAACATCCTGGGCCCCCTGGTGAACCCCGCCCGGCCCACCCACAGGCTCATCGGCGTCTACGAGCCGGGGCTCCTCGATCTCATGGCCGGGGCGCTCGCGCGGCTGGGGGGCACCGCCGCCGCGGTGGTGCATGGCGCGGGCGGCTACGACGAGCTCACCCCCATGGGTCCTGCCCAGGTGCGACTGGTCCGTGGCGCGGAGGTGGAGGTCCTGGCGCTGGATCCCCTGGAGTACGGCTTCGCGCCCTGCGCTCCCGAGGAGCTCTCCGTGTCGGGGCCCGTGGAGAGCGCGGAGGTCCTCCGCGAGCTCCTCTCCGGCAGGGGCCCCAAGCCCATGCGGGAGATGCTGGCCTTCAACGTGGGCCTCGCCCTCTACCTCCTGGAAGGCGGCAGGATGAAGGACCGTATGGATGAGGCCAAGGCGGCCGTGAGCCGAGGCGCCGCCGCGCCAATCCTGCCACCGTTGACCTCGTTGCCCCCGGCGTCGGCCTCCTGATGCCGGGGAGGGGGATGCCTGGGGCCGCGCGGGAGGCCTGTGCCCGGCAGGAGGCCTGAAGCCGGGGCTGAGGCCTGTGCCCGCGCGGGAGGACGCAACCAGTAGCTGACCCGGTTTCGGGCGGGCAGGGAACGGCTTTCGGCGGATCCGCCGGACGCGCTTCCGGAAGCCCTCCGGGGCTCCCTTCCGGACGCGAAAAGGCTTAAACTGTCCTCCGGCTGACCGCAGGATCCGCAGTCGCGGGACGGCCCGGATTGCAGGAACCCGACCGGGGCCGGATCTGCGGACGGAGTTTTGGTCCAGGACGGGACGGGGTTCGGGTCCCGGACGGGGTACGGGGCCGGAAGGGACGAGGAGGACGCGGATGGAAGCGATGGGCATCGAGAGGTTCAGGGAAGCCAAGGCCTCCGAGATCAAGTCCTTGAGGGAGCTGGGGCGCGAGGAGTTAGAGCGCAGGGCGCTCCGCGCACGGGAGGCCTTCACGCCACCGGACTTCCTGAAGGCTCTGGAGGCGGGCGCGACGTCGCGTGGCATCGCGGTGATTGCCGAGTACAAGCGGGCCTCGCCGTCCCAGGGGGAGATAGAGTCGGGCGTGCCCCCGGAGGCGGCTGCGGAGGCCTTCAGGGAGGCCGACTGCATCTCGGTCCTGACCGAGGGTCGCCACTTCGGCGGCGAGCTCGCGTTTCTCCCGCGCATGACCTTCCAGGGTGCGCCCCTGCTCCGCAAGGACTTCGTCTTCCACCCGCTCCAGATCCTGGATACCGTAACTTACGGCGCCTCGGCGGTGCTTCTCATCACCCGGCTCCTGGCGGGGGTGGCGGAACTGAGGGAGTTCATCCTCCTCGCCCGGAGCCTCGGGCTCGCCCCGGTGACCGAGGTCCTGGGCGGGGACGATCTGGAGGCCGCGCGCAGCGCGGGGGCGGGGATCATCCAGGTCAACGCCCGGGACCTGGACACGCTCAAGGTGGATTTCCTAGCGTCGTTGAGGCTGGCGGAGGCAAGCCCCCCGCGGCCGGGGGAGTTCTTCATAGCCGCGAGCGGGCTCAGGGACGCGGTCGACCTGAAACTCGCCAGACGCTGCGGCTTCAGGGGGGCCCTCATCGGGACCGCGCTCATGCGGGGCGGACGGCTCCGGGAGAACCTCGCCGGGTTCATGGAGGGCCTCGGCGCGCCGGGCCCGCAGCTGACCCCGCCCGCCGGGGGCCGGGGCAAGTGACGGGACGCCCCGGCTTGCCGCAGGACGCGGCGATGGACGGCGCTTCGCCGGGTGCCGGGGCTGGAGCCCAGGCGGATGTCCGGATGGACGCCTGTCCGGCAGCCCAGGCGGGCGCAGGGACGGGAGCCCTGGAGGGTGTAGGGGACGGATCCTCGGCGGGCGCAGGGAACGGATCCTCGGCGGGCGAAGGGACGGGAGCCCGGGCGGAAGCAAAGGCGGGTGCCGGGACGGGATCCCGTACGGTCGAGCCGCCGCTCCTGAAGTTCTGCGGACTCCGGCTCGCCGGGGACTGCCAGGCGGCATGGCGCCTGGGCGCGGATCTGGCGGGCTTCATCTTCCACCCCGGAAGCCCCCGCCGGGTCTCGCCGGCCGAGGCGGCAGCGGCGGACACGGGGGGGCTCGTGCGCGTCGGGGTCTTCGTTGCGCAAGGCGCCTCCGAGATCCTGGAGATCATGGACGAGGCCGCGCTCGATCTCGCCCAGTTCCACGGCCGGCAGACCCTGAAGGACGCGGCCCAGATCGGTCCCGAGCGGGTGGTACGCGTCTTCTGGCCCGAAAGGCATGCGGAGGACGGTTCGCTTGACCGCGAGCTCGCCGAATGGCGGGACGCGGCGCGGATGTTCCTGTTCGACGCGGGCGGCTCCGGGGGCGGCCACGGCCGGAGCCTCGCGGGGGGCCTGGACTTCCTTGCCCGCGCCGGGAAGCCTTCCCTCCTGGCGGGAGGACTGGGGCCAGCGATCTTGGCGAAACTCCCCGATTTGGCGGCCTCGGCGATGCTTGCCGGATTCGACCTGAATTCGGGGGTGGAGTCCTCCCCCGGCGTGAAGGATTATGGGCTCATGGCCGCCGCGACCGCAGCGGCGAAGGCCCTCCGGGTCTGCGGCAGGGAGGGGCTGGATCGGGAGGCCCTCAGGACGCGGTCCCCTGCGGGCCAGGGACCGGGAGGGCCCTGAGAGGTCTGTCGGGGCTCCGGCAGAGTTCCGGTCGGGGGCTCCGGAACAGGGCCTGCTGTTGCTCCGATCAAGGCCTGTCGCAGACATACCGGCACAGATCCGGTAAAGGGTTCCGTCACAGATCCGTTCAAAGGCTCCGGCACAGGTCCGATCAAAGGCTCCGCAGAGCTCCGGTCGGAGGCTCCGGCAGAGGCCCGGTCGGGGGCTCCGGCAGAGGCCCGGTCGGGGGCTCCGGAAAGGGGTCGGCTGGGCAGGGCCGCTCGGCAAGAGCCGAGCAGTCGCGCGATGGTCGGGAGAGCGCCGGAGAAGTCCTGCGCGGGCAGGAGACTGGAAGTGCCGCAGCCCTTACGGAGCGGACCGGCTACAGGATGCGGAACGGAAGTGGGGAAGGCGGCTTGACAAGCCGGAATCGCTCCCAGATGATCGTTTTTCGGCCCGACGGGCCGATTCCAGCCGCGGCGTTTCGGGCGATGCCGGGCCGCGGGAACCAGAGGAGGCGGGCAAGGCACATGGACGCGTATTTCGGAGGGTTCGGGGGGCGCTTCGTGCCCGAGCTCCTGGTTCCGCCGTTAAGCGAGCTCGAGGAGGCGATGGGGAGGCTCTTCGAGGACCCCGACTTCACGGGCGAGCTGGACGGGCTTCTTTCCGGCTACGCCGGAAGGCCCACGCCACTCTCCCCGTGCCCGAGGCTCTCGGAGAGGCTCGGGGTCGAGTTGCGGCTCAAACGCGAGGATCTTCTTCATTCCGGGTCCCACAAGATCAACAACACCCTGGGCCAGGCGCTTCTGGCGAAGGCCATGGGCAAGACGCGGCTGGTGGCCGAGACCGGCGCGGGCCAGCACGGGGTGGCGACCGCGGTGGCGGCGGCGCGGCTGGGGCTGGACGCCGTGGTCTACATGGGAGCCGTGGACGTGGAGCGCCAGAGCGTGAACGTCTCCCGCATGAGGCTCCTGGGGGCCGAGGTGCGGCCCGTGGAAGACGGGACGCGCACGCTCAAGGACGCCATCAACGCCGCCCTCCGCGACTGGATAGCCACCCAGCGCTCCACCCACTACTGCTTCGGCACGGCCGCGGGGCCGCACCCTTTCCCGACCCTGGTGCGTAACCTTCAGAGCGTCATCGGCCGGGAGATAAGGGCCCAGGCGATGGATGCCTGGGGCGGGCTCCCGGATCTGGTCTGCGCCTGCGTGGGCGGGGGTTCCAACTCCATCGGAGCCTTCCACGAGTTCGTGGGGGATGGCCAGGTGAGGCTCGTGGGCGTGGAGGCGGCGGGTACCGGGGAACCCGGCTGCTACAACTCCGCCCCCCTCAACCTCGGCCGGCCGGGGGTGCTGCACGGCCAGCTCTCCATGCTCCTCCAGACCGACGACGGCCAGATCATGCCCTCGCACTCCGTCTCGGCGGGGCTGGACTACCCGGGCGTGGGGCCGGAACACGCGCATCTGATGTCCACGGGCCGCGCCGAGTACCGCATGGCCAACGACCGCGAGGCGCTGGAGGCCTTCCGGACGCTCACGCGCCTGGAGGGCATCATACCCGCGCTGGAGAGTTCCCACGCCTTGGCGTGGGTCATCGCGAACGCCGGCTCGCTCCCCCGAGGCGCGAAGGTCGTCGTGAACCTCTCCGGCCGCGGCGACAAGGACTTGGACATCGCCGCCGAGCATATGGGCGAGGATTTCCTGTAGCCCGGGCGGGCCGAACGGCGCGCGAGCCGAGGGATATTCCCCGCCCGGAGGGCTCTGGCGGCCTGAAGCCGGCAAGGCGCGGCGGACGGTCCCCGGAGGGCGGCGGACGACCCGGACGGAGAAGGACGGGTTGGCCTCGCGGAACGGTCAGGCCTTGCGGAACGGTAAGGCCTCGCGGAACGGTCAGGCCTTGCGGAACGGTCAGGTCGGACGGGGCATGGAGCAGGAAGTGCATGCAGGGTATGAAGGTCAGAATGGGATTGCAGTCCGGACTGGGCATGCCGGCTTGAGTCGGCATGCGTGCCGGACAGGGTCCGGCGGTCTGGCGGAGTACGGTCGCGCGCGTTGCGGACGGGCGCAGGGCGGGGAAGGGAGGGCGTGAGGATGCCTGAAGGATCTGTGCTGGCTGAAGCGATCAGGAAGACCAAGGGCGAGGGGCGTTGCGGGCGCATCCCGTTCCTGACCGGCGGGTACCCGACCCCGCACTCCTTCTGGGACGTATTGGGCGAGCTGTGCGAGAGCGGCGCCGACATAGTGGAGATCGGGGTGCCGTTCTCCGACCCGGTGGCGGACGGCCCGGCGGTGGCCGAGGCCGGAAGGCGGGCTCTGGAGGAGGGGGTGACGCTCAGGTGGATCCTGGAGGGGCTCTCGCGCCGGAGGTACCCTGTCCCGCTGGTCCTCATGAGCTACGCGAACCCGCTCGTCCAGTACGGCTGGGCTGAGGCGGCAGCCTCGCTTCCGGGAGGCGGAGGGGGGCAGGCGTTGGGCGGGACGCTCAGGAAAAGCCTGGCGACGCTGGCCTCCGCGGCCGCGGCGGCCGGGATCGCCGGGGTCATCGTGCCCGACCTGCCGCTTGAGGAGTCCGGGCCTTTCCGGGGGGCCTTCGGCCCGGAGGGGATCGGCCTTATACCCCTCGTGGGCCCCAACACTACCCGGGACCGCATGGCGGAGTACGTCCCCTTCGCCAGGGGCTACGTCTACGTGGTCTCGGTCCTGGGCATCACGGGGGTGAGGAGGGGCCTGCCGCCGGAGGCGGAGGAGACCCTGCGGCGGGCTCGCTCGGTCTTCGGGCTGCCGCTGGCCCTTGGCTTCGGCATCAAGGAGCCATCCCAGCTGAAAGGAATCGGGTGCCCCCCGGACGCGGTAATCTTCGGGAGCGCGCTTCTCAGGCATCTGGCCGAGGGCGGGAGGGCCAGGGACTTCATGGCCCCCTGGCTCTAGCTCTCGTCGAGGAAGTCGGCGGGTCATTCCGAAGTCGGGATTCCCGGAGGGTCCGGGAGAGGCGTCGGCATCCCCGGAGCGGCGCCTGTCCCGTCGGCGGACGGCTATGCCAAGACCGGAGCGGTTCACGTCATGCATGAGGAATATCGAGAGTGATTGACCGGGGGGAGTCATCCCGCCCTGTCGCCACAGGAGAGGCCGAACGGCGGCCTGAGCCAGGATCCGCTCAGGCGCCGGACAGAATATCGCTTGACGGCGGATCGCCGGAACTTTATCTTGGGTACGGCTGAGCCGAATTCCCGGTCCTCCCCATCACTTGACCCGCCGGGTGCCGCGCCTCGCCCCGGGCACATCCTCCGGCTCCGCACAGCAGGCGGCGTTCGCCCTTGGGTCAGCAGCGCTTCTGGGGAACCCTGAGGACGCCTTTTGCAGGACATAAACCCCCATCAAGCCTGCCGATCCCTGCTTGCCGATCGGGCTCTCCCGCTCCTCATACGAGCCATTCGAGAGCGACAGGGACGCTCTGCTCGGATACCGGAGGGGAGGAGGCCGGACGCATGGGGTTGGCGGAGCCGGACGCCGGGGAAGGCGAGACAGGCAACCTATGGAGGCTTGGCTGCCCGTTCCGCGAACGGTAGCTCGCCATTGATCTGAATACTCATTCTCAGCACATCCTCCGGTGACTGTTCCGAGGTCGAATATGCGCGGTATTCTTCGGATTTTTAACATTTTGTGCGCATTGTCATTGCTGCTGATGGCGTTTCCTGATTTCGCCCCTTGCGCGGAAGCCAGGTTCAGCGTCCATATACGTAATTCGGACGACGAATCGGTGCTTCGTCTGGATTTTTTCGGCAAAGGTGTCCCGTTCATAGCATTCAAGATGGACGATCCGGATACAATCCAGATCGGCGCCGATGATTTTTCGGAGCCTGTTCTGCAGGACATTATCAGGGGCATGAGTTACTGGATCGGCGTCCTCAAGCAACATGGGGCTCCCGATCAGGAGGCGGTGCTGCGGCTGTCGATTTATCAAGAAAAGGGCTACAATGCCTGGGCGGAGTATTTTGCCGACCCCGCCGACGTGACCAAGGGTTCCGTATGGAGCGCGATCATGGGCGGCGGCAGCCGGCTGACCGCCGTGTTGCCGAACGATGACTGGGTCGGGGCGCATGGCGTCATCGCCATCAACGACCATACCTGGGACACGGCCGAAAACTCCAATCTTCCGGAGACTGCCTTCACGCTGGCACCCGTACTGATTCACGAACTTGGCCACTCCCTCGGAATTGTCGACGTAGATGACAATTTCCGAGGTTTGCTGGACGGCGCCTGGGGACAGATGTATTTTACCGGAGCCAAGGCCGTCGAAGTCTTCCGAGGACCGGTGCCTATGGCCCATCCCGCATCAGAGCCTAGTGCCGGGGGTCAGGAGGGCAGCCATTTCGGAATCAGGAACGGACTCATGACGCATTGGCAAATCACCAATTATCCCATGTTCATGGAAGTGGAGCTGGCAGCCCTGGTGGATATCGGCTATCCAATCGACTTGCGGAATTTTTTCGGCACGTCCCTTTACGATGACACGCCGACCCCGAAACCGCTCGTCAACGTTCAAGGGTTTTTCGCCAGCAAGGGGCTCGATCTGGAAGGAAACTGGCTGGGATACACAGAGGGAACCCCTAACGCCAGCCCTTTCGGCGTCGGCCTGCATGTTTTCGGCAGCGGCCACAGGGTCATCCAGGAGGCTGATCTTCTGGCCTACGGCCACGGCGGGGCCGGGATTCGCGTGGACGGATTCGACAACGCTGTCACGGTCCCCGTCGGCACGCTCGTCGCCGCCAACGGCGGGCAGGGCACGGGCCTGCTGGTATCCTTCGGATCGGGGCACAGGATCGTGAGCATGGGCGCCATCAGCGCAGCCGGACCTCTCGGAATCGGGGCGCGATTCGATTTCGGCGCCCCCTTCGTCGACTATGTCCTCAATTCGTACGGATGGTACTTCCTTGACCCGGAGTACATACTTGGCGAGGCTCAGGGACCTTTACGCGGCGACATCGGCGGCCCTTTGGTCGACAGCTTCGATCTGAGCGGCGCGTTGCTGGGCGGACCCTCACAGGCCGGCGGACAGTACCTTTCAGGCGAATGGGTCGATTACGGGGGCAGGCCCATCGCGGTGTACATTGGACCCGGAGCGCACGTGAAGACGATAAACGTCATGGACGGCGCGTTCGTTTCAGGCGACTTCGTCTCGCGTTGGGATCCGGCGAGATACCCCGCGTTGACCGATCCGCTTGACTACATGACCGATTTGACATTCGGCAGGCTGAAGGACGGAGACGGAACCGCCGTCGCTTCTTCCGCCGACCCTGACTTCTCCCTGCGCTATCGCGGCGACGTCATCGGCCCTTCAAGCGTCAACGTCTCCCTTGTTGGCGGCAGCCTCGACTGGGCGGGAACCATGAAGGTGGTCTCCTTTGCCATGGAGGACGGCGTCCGGCTGCTCACGGAATTCTCGGGTGGCAGAGCGAGCATCGTTTCGGCAAGGGAATCCGTCGACATCTCGCCCCGGTCGGCCATCGGCTTCGCGCCGTCGCCTTTCAGCTACGGCCCCAGGCTCGCTGTCGGAGCCAACGCCGTGCTCGAGTTCACGCGTTCGGTTCCCGACGCGCCGCCGCTTCTTCCGTCTTCCGGATCTTTCTCCGTCGGGGCATATGACCTGGCGTGGGACGGACTTCATTGGGACGACGGTTTGAACGCCGTCATGGTCGACGTGACAGAAGCCGTCTTCAACGACCAGCGCGGCGGTACCGATGCCGTTAACGCCCCCCTTGCGATGATCCTGAGTCGGCCAGGCCTGGAAGCCGTCGGTACCAGAATGGCCAGGCGCTTCGCGGACGCGTCCGCCAGCGGCCTTCTCCGACGATCACTGGGCGATGTCGGGGCCCATGCGGGATCGTCGGGCATGTCGGCCTATCATCATGACGGGCTCCCTGAGCAACCGCCGATGCGGCCATCGCGAATGCCGATGCCGATGTCAGGCATCGAAGGCTTTCGGGTTCCGTCGACGTTGAGGATGTCGATGCCGATGACAGACATCCGTGACGGCAGTCTGGTTCCGCTGACGTTGCCGATGCTGTCGCGAGGAGATGCAGTGGGGAAAGCCGCGCCGGCCCGAGCGGGGAAATGGGTCTCCACGTCATTCAGCCATCTGAAACACGGCGCCTGCAGGGATTATTCCGTCAGGGGAGCGGGAATCACCTTGGGGTCGGATCGTTACATCGCCGACAGCCTGTATTTGGGCGTGGCATTCTCCTTGGATTCCCTTCGATATGAAAGCCGCGATGCCATGGTTGACGCCAGTGGGGTTACGGGCATTTTGTACGGAGGTCTGATCCTGCCGTCAGATCTGGAGCTGGGCTTCAGCGCTTCGCTAGGAACAATGGATTTCGAACAGACGCGCAACTCTGTCCAAAGCAGGTATCATAGCGAGTACGGCGCGGAAACCGTAAGCGCAGGAGCGAGTCTGGGACGACGCTTCGAGATTTCGGATAACCTGGCGTTGCGCCCGTTTGCCGGCGTTAACTATTTTTCTTCCAGGGTTGATTCATACAGCGAGTCGGCGGATGTCCACGCGTTGCGTTTCAGCAGTTCAAAAAGCGATGTTTATCGTATGCATGCGGGGCTGGAAAGCGCCCTGGTTTTCGAGTACGCCGATTTCGCGGCCAAGGTGTATTGGGTCGGATTGCGGGGAGATGCCGGGGAAACGTCTAAGGCGTCCTTTGTCATGGACCCGAATGACTTCCGTTTCAAGGTGCCGGCTAACGGATTAGACAGGAACGGCATCGGGGTGGACCTCGATGTCGGCATCCGTTTAGGAGTCAATACTGAATTGCTGCTCGATCTGTCGTTGGTGCAAGGTAAATTTTCCACCACCCGTCGTGGCACGCTCGTCCTGAGTCACGCGTTTTAGGCCTGGAACAAGAAATCATCGCCGATGATCGATTTCCGGATATTCACGGCGACCAGTGGCACGCTTTGCAAGGCGCATGTCTGGTTACCGTTCTTCCTTACCTCCGACCGTCTGACCCCTTCAGATCTCCTGTCCCTTATCCGTCTTCCTGCACCCGATCCGTCTTCCTGCACCCGCACCCGCATCCGCCGTCTCCATGTATTCCTGCCGTAGAGCCATCAAAATCCTGTCAGGCCCGTTGAAATGTGCCCTTGCCTCTCTCGTCAGGCTCGGAAGGTTTTTTTCACGGACCTCAGATCTCGATTCCGGTCCGCAATATCTCCCTTACGAAATTATTGCCTCTGGCGATTTCGGAAGAGGGGAAGACAAGCGGCTCGATGGAGATGTCGAAATCATGGGTAAGTCCCATGAGCCGGAAGCCGACTTCATGGCGTCTCCTGCTCATGGAATCGCCGATAAAGACGGCTATGTCCACATCGCTAAGCTTGTCCGCAGTGCCTTTAGCATAGGATCCGAACAGAAACACACGCTCGATGACGGGGATTTCCTGGCGGATCTTTTCGGCGTAACGTCTGGCTTCCAGCCTTACGGCTTCAAAGTCAACATCCATTCGAACACATCCTTGGTTTTTTCAAGTATCCACTCAGTTTCTTCGTTATCTAAAAGGAAAAACGTATCTCCCATCTCCGTCGGATACCGGTTGTCCAGGTAATAGTGTGACAACTGATCCAGAAAATCCCAATAGCCGTCAGGAACTTCGACATCCGACTTTTTCATGATTAACGTCAAAATTCGAGGGACATTATGGGTCCGTGGAATATCCATAAAATCGTAATGTAGACCGTATATGGCTTTGGATACCTTTTCCAGGCATTGTTGACACTTTATCGCGGCATCGAAATAGGCTTCACCTCTGAAACATATGTTGGCAGTTTCAAAGTCGCTTAAAGAGGCCATCAGCCACACCTGAAAAGCCTGCTTGTCATTAGTCATATTTCAATTATTCCTGTCAATAATGCCTTATTAATCCGGCATTGATAACCAACATGACCAGGAGCCTGTTACATAAATCGCGACAGCATAGCCATGATTCAATTAGTTGTGCGTGGGCAAACTCTTGTCTCCCGCATTCGTTATCATGCCCTTCATCAAAACCCTTTATGCAACGGCTCCTCCTAGGTAAAAAATAGGGCTTGCCAGCATGAAACTGTCATCAGACACGCGGGACCCGTAGACGGTGCTGGGGCGAGAATGAAAATGACGCATATTGTTGCGGATTGCATTTCTTGACCGTGAGTAGGAGATAGCGATGAATATGCAGTGGATGCTTTTTAAAATTTAGCAATCAAGGTCCAATCTTTGAGGCGGAACAGCCGACCTGGCTTTCTGGCGGAATTTGTCTTTTATGTCCAAATGTTTACCATCTTAACTCCTTGTTACCATTTTCCCTAAGATAATACAACTGAAGAGCCGGTGCAACATCAACGCCGAGCTCTGCCAAAGTGCCCAAGGAGACAGGGGGCGAAGGTTGTCAAATCCTTCTGGAACCGTTCTTCGGCAGAGAAACCGGGTTTCGCCTTTCGGAGGCGTTAATGTTTACCCGGAACTTATGGCTTGACTGCTCAGATAGGTGCCATCTGACCGACATCGACTTCCCTTCACGATTTCTTTCCGATTGCTTGATTCGAGTCCATAGGTGGTCTGTCGAACTCGATTTGATGTCTAGAACCAGCGATAAACACGAACTGAAAGATTATTGGCATCCATTCAAAGGTGGTCAGATGATTTTGTGGAGTAGCACCCATGTACAATGTCGCGAACATTTTTTTGTTTATCACCTAAACAGGAATCAGAACTGATAGCGATATCTAATTTAATTATTATATTTTATGTTATTTTATTATTTCTGTCATAATTGTTATTATTGTTGTTATTATTTCATTTAATCGGACATGTGATGTTTTTTGGCATACAATATCTTCTTGTTGTCCCTATTTGAATCCTGTCCGCTCAGAGTTTTTATAATATCAGGCGTGAAGTTACATTCGCAGTCAGTTTGCATTCGGATCTTCAAATGTTTGCTTATTTTGAAAGAATTGGTTAAACTGTAATAGATGATTGTTGTAACGATGCTCGCTGTACCAGGCCTGTTCCGGGGCCGGTTTGATCCGGCCCCTCCCGCCCCGCGCGGCACCGCCAGCCTGCGGCGCGGCCGGAGGAGGTGACTATGCTCAGGAGGCTTTTCCTCGCGCCCGGCTACTACCTGTACCGGAGATTCACCAAAAAGCGCAAGAAGTTCCGCTTCGTGTCCAAAACCCGCGAGAGGGGTCCTGTCCTGCGTCTGTCATTAATGTTCTGGATCTGCGCCTCTCTGGTTGCGGCAGTCTGCTACGGCGCCATGTCCGGCGGCGGCGAGGCCCGCACCCCGGCGCTTCCGGAAGCCGCCGTGGCGCCCTTCCCGTCGGCTTTGGCGACCGCCGCCGAGGCTTCCCCGGCTGCCGAACCTGCCCCTCCGGAACCGCCTCGTCTTCCCACCATGGCCGAAAGCGCCCAGATGAGCGCGCCGGAGTCTGCGCCCGCCCCCGCTCCTTCCGACGGCGGCATGCCGCCTTCCGCCGGGGCCCAGCCTGGTTCCGCACCGCAGGCCGGGGCGGCCGCCGGGGTCCTGGCGGCGACGGGCGAGACGGTCGCCCCTGCCCCCTCCGACGGCCCGGGCCGCCTTGACGGTCCGGTTCCCGCCTCCCCGGCAACCATAACGATGCCGCGCGAACTCATCGCGCCCGAGGACGCCCGCGCCGCGACCGGCAGGCTCCCCGAGGCTTGGCTGGTGATTGTGGAGTCGATACCCAAGTCCAAGCGCGAGGAGGCCGAGCAAGCCCAGGCCCGTCAGAAGCGGAAGGGGGTCGAACTCTCAATCATGGACACCGACGCCTATCCCAGGCTCAAGAGCGGGCTGTGGGCCCTGGCCCTGGGCCCCTACGACAGCAAGAAGGAGGCCGAGACGGCCGCCGCCGGCATCAAGCCGAAGGTCAAGGACCTGATGGTGCGGAGAGGCCTGTGACTCGGGGGACGTCGCCAGAAGACGGGCGTCCTCCCGTCCCTTCGGATGACGGTGGCGATCCGGTTTCGCCGGAGGGAGGGCTTCCTTCCGTGCCGTCGGCATTTGACGGCGCTCAATTTCCGCCGGAAGGCGGGGGCGATCCCGTTGCCGTCGCGACCCCCACGGTATGCGACGTCGCGCGGGACGACGACGCGGCGCTTATCAGGTGCAACGACGAGACCCTCCTGGAGGGCCAGGCGGCCCCGGCGGGACGTGCGCCTGTCACCGCAGGCGGCATCCCTCCGGTCGGCCTTCCCCCGGCAGGGCCGGGCGCCGGGGCGGCCGGCGCCGCGGACGACACGCGGGCCAAGAGCCGCTGCGCGCTCCTCTCCGTCGTTTCCAACTCGACACTGATAGCCATGAAGCTGACCGCAGGGATCGCTACCGGGTCCATCGCCGTCATCTCCGAGGCGGTGCATTCGTTCCTGGACCTGCTCGCCGCCTTCATGACCTTCGCCGCGGTGAGGATCTCCGGCACCCCCCCGGACCACG
This sequence comes from Deltaproteobacteria bacterium, assembly GCA_031263485.1. GTDB lineage: Bacteria > Desulfobacterota > Desulfarculia > Adiutricales > Adiutricaceae > JAIRZX01. Next base: position 38,090 of record JAISFS010000019.1, read on the forward strand.
ACCATCCCTTCGGACACGGCAAGGCAGAGAACCTGGCGGCCCTTTTCGAGGCGATCCTCATCATCGGCGGCGGGCTCTACATCGTTCGCGAGGCGGTCATGGGGCTCTCCGGCGGCCGGGGGCTCCCTTCGGCGGGGCCCGGCGTGGCGGTGATGTTCCTGTCGTCCCTGGTGAACCTCCTCGTCTCGCGGCATCTTTTCAAGACCGGGCGCAAGTACGCCTCCCCGGCCCTGGTGACGGACGCCTGGCATCTCATGACGGACGTCTACACTTCGCTGGGCATCTTCGGGGCGCTCCTGGCGATCCACGTCGCCCGCCGGATCGATCCCGCGCTGGATCTGGGATTCCTTGACCCGGTGGCTGCCATGTGCGTGTCCTTCTTCATCATCAAGACCGGCTGGACGCTGGCCCGGGACGCCATGGCGAACCTGGCGGACCACTCCCTCCCTGACACGGATCTGAAGTTCATCATCGACAGCATCCGGGGCGGCGGGCCTGGCATCAGGGGCTACCGGCGCCTGCGCACGCGACGTTCCGGCCCGTTTCAGATAGTGGTGGTCGATCTCCTGGTGGACGGGAGGATGTCCGTCTCGGACGCCCACGCCAGGGGCGTGGAGGTGGCCAGGGCCCTCTCCCGCCGCTTCCCGCGGGCGGACGTGACGTTCCACCTCGAGCCGCTGGACGAGCACGAGACGGGGCTTGGGCTTGAGGACCCACAGGAGGTCCGGGACGGCGAGAAGTGGGGCGATGCCCCTCTTGTCGCACGGGCCTCAGGCCCGGACGCCACCTATGAGACCGCCGGTATGAGCGCTCCGGCCGCCGGTCCGATCGCCGATGCCGGGGTTGACGCGGAGGGCGCGGTCGCCAAGGCAGGCGCCCCGTCCGGGAAAGGCCCGGGCCGATGAAAGTCCTGGCGCTGGAGAGCTCCTGCGACGAGACTGCGGCGGCAGTGACGGACGGCCCCAACGTTCTCGCCGAGGCGGTCAGGAGCCAGGTGGACCTCCACCGGCTCTACGGGGGCGTCGTGCCGGAGATAGCCAGCCGGGCGCACCTGGAGGCGGTGGACGCTCTCGCCCGCGAGGTCCTGGAAAGCTCCGGCACGGCCCTATCCGATCTGGACGGCATAGCCGTGACCCAGGGACCCGGGCTGGTGGGCGCCCTCCTCGTGGCCATGAGCTTCGCGAAGGGCCTCTCGCTCGCGTCGGGGCTCCCTGCTACGGGCGTGAACCACGTGAAGGCCCATGCCCTAGCGCCGTTCCTTCGGGACGCATCCGGCGCCCCCGGCGGTTCGGGGGAGGCCGGTCCCCCCGTCCCCGAGTTCCCGCTGGTGGCCCTCGTAGCCTCCGGCGGCCACACGAGCCTGTTCCTGATGGAGGATTTCCTGAGCTTCCGCACCCTGGGCAGGACCTTGGACGACGCCGCCGGGGAGGCTTTCGACAAGTCCGCGAAGCTCATGGGCCTGGGCTACCCCGGAGGCGCCGTGATCGAGAGGATGGCGGAACGGGGAAACCACGAGGCCTACAGGATCAGCCGCCCCATGCTCAAGGACGGGCTGGACTTCTCGTTCAGCGGGCTCAAGACCCGCGTGGCCGATCTGTACCGCGAGCACGGTCTTGACCGTGTCCCGGACGAGGCATCGGAGCTGTGCGATCTCGCGGCCTCCTTCCAGGCGGCGGCGGTGGAGGTCATGACGCGCAAGCTCGCGGTCGCCGTGTCTTCCGCCCGCGCGAAAGGCGCGGTGCTCGCGGGCGGGGTCGCCGCGAACGGCGCCTTGAGACGCGCGGCCGCTCTGGCCTGCGCTGGACTGGGGGTGCCCCTTCACGTGCCCCGGGCTTCCTGGTGCGCCGACAACGCCGCCATGATAGGCTTTCTCGGCTCGCTCCAGCTGGAGCGCGGCCTGAACGTCCTTGGACCCTCCTCGGAAGCCAAGACCCGCTGGAGCGCCGAATGCCCTCCCTGAAAGGCCCCAAGGGCCAGCTCCGCTGCCTGGGCCTGGCCGCATCGAGGGGCCGGAGCCAGAACTTCCTGAAGGACTCGGGGGCCGCGGCCAGGATGGCCGCCATCGTGCTCTCGGAAGCCCGCGCCTTTGTCTCGCGGGCCTCCGCCGCCTCAGCGCTCGGGGACGCATCCGATTCTGCGCCGTCTGTAGCCGCGGCCATGCCGCCTGAGGCCGCAACGCCCGTTCCGTCTTGGGTTGCCGCGTCCGAGACGTCCGTAGACGCGTCAGTGCCGCCTGGAGCCGCCGCGTCCAGACCGTCCGTAGCCGCGTCCGTTCCGCCCGGGGTCGCCGAGCCTTTTCCGCCTGAGACATCGAGACAAGTCTGCGCGTCCGCCGTAACCGAACCGGGTGCGCCCTTCGATATCGTGGAAGGCCCGGAGGTTCCGGAGGCTCTGGAGGTCCTGGAGGTCGGACCGGGGCTGGGGGCCCTCACGAGGCCGCTTCTGAATCTGGGGCTCCGCGTACGCGCGGTCGAGCTGGACCGGGGGCTTCACGCCGAACTGGTGAAGTGGCCGGAGGCGTCCTCCGGCCTCCTTAACGCCGTGCAGGCGGACATCCTGGAAGTGGACGCCGCCCGCGCCTTCCCGGCGGGCATAGCGTGCGTCTGCGGGAACCTCCCCTACGGGATTTCGACGCCGTTTCTCTTCTGGTTCCTGGAGGCCTTCGGAGGGAGGGTGCCTGGGGTATTCATGCTCCAGAAGGAGGTGGCCGAGAGGCTTGCCGCCAAGCCCGGCGGCAGGGAGTACGGGAGGCTCTCGGTGGCTCTTGGGTCATGGTTCGATGCCTCCGAGGCCTTCGCGCTGGGTCCGGGCTCCTTCCACCCGCGTCCCAAGGTGGACAGCGCAGTGGCGGTGCTGAGGCCCAAAGGCGAGGTTCCCCCGGTCACTCCCGCCGTCTTGGCCCGGATCACCAAGCTCTGTTTCCACTCGCGGCGCAAGACGCTCGCGAACAACCTGACCGCCGCCTGCGGAAGGGAAAAGGCGCTGGCGACGCTTGACGCCCTGGGAATGGACGGGGGGAGGCGACCGGAAGAATTTCCTCCGGAGGACTACCAGCGGCTGGCCCTTGCCCTTAAGTTCTGAGACGCGGGCGGTAAATTTCGAGGCGTCGTGGGGGCAGCGGGGTCCGGCAGAAGCCGGGGCCGGTGTAGCGGGGCGGGGGAATTTCGGAGTCGCCCCGCCGTGCAATTCCATGGTCTCCTGATTCCTCATACCCCCGCCGACTCACGCCGAATGTCGTTGATAGCTATCTAGCAGCTGGCGAACTCGGTTCACTTCCACCCATTCGGTTATCGGTCGCAGCCGGGCGCGGAAAAGGCAGACGCTGGCAGGGCAGACGCGGGCAGGGCAGACTTTCGGGAATGACAGTCTCATTACGGGGCCGCCGTCCTTCCCTATTTCGCTGCCGATGGGAATGCCCTCGGAGGGTTCCTGCGGCGGGACGATAATCCCGTTGCTTAACAGGTTGCCGTTTCAGCGCTTTTCGGCAGGGGCCTTTTCGGGGGCCGGAGAAATCTGCCGTCTGCCGTCTGCTGTCTGCCGTTTGCCGTCTGCCGTAGCCTGAGCACTCCGAAATTTCCGCTCTTACGCACCGGTTTCGGCACTTTTTAGCATTTTTTAGGGGACCAGCCATCTCTGCAAGCATCGCGACAATTCTCTCTGAATTTTTTGCCATGCTGAAAATCCCTCCGGAGGTCGCATCAAATATGTTGCGGACCCGCGGACTGGTACGGCATTGATCTTTCGGCCGCATACTGTTAAAATCATTGAAATGTCGGACGCTTAAGATAGTTGGGAGCCTGCGAAAGCTTGAAAGTTGACTAATGCGAAAGCTTGACGGCTACTGAGGTGCGAAGCGATAGCTCGCTTCATGGACTTTCGACTCAAGCCCTCCGGCATGCTCATTCCCGACGACGCTCCGGGATGTCACAGGTCGCCGGGTACGAGGCTTCTCCCTTGCTTCGGATTTGAGGAATTCGCGCTTAAGGTGTATACAGTTTGATTATATCAGAACTGCACGGGGCTGTGAGCATATGAGTCGTCATGAGCGGGAGAGCGGATCCCGGAATTATCAACATTTTCGAGACGTCAACGCCAGCTTCGGAGCGATGGACACGTCTTCTCCCGTGGAGCAGACAACTCCGCCGGGGAGGTTGAGGCCGAGTCAAACCTCCCTTCGCGTCGCATAGAGTCCGGAAACATCGTTCTGGTCTCGGATTTCCTGCGGCGCGTACCGTCGGCGGCCCCGATGTCCTGCCGCGCCGGGATGTCGTCCATGATCACGGGAAGCCTGCCTTACGCGGCGGCAGTTTAGGAGATTCGGTGAAGCCTCGAACGAAATCGGTCCTTATCCTGCTGGCGGTCGGCCTGGTCTGGGGGGCGGAGTATCCGACCATCCGCTGGGCAGTGGGTACCATGGATTCGATCGCTTTTACAGCCGTCAAGTTTCTCCTGAGCGCCGCCGCCCTGTTGCCCCTGGCCCTCCGGCAGGCTGGCCCGCTCCCTCAGAATTTCCGGGGCAAGGCGCCAGGCAGGTTCTTCTGGTGCTGGGCTGGGCTGGTGACGGGTGTCGTCCTGGCCCTGGAGACGGTCTTCCTCTACGAGGGCATGGTCTCGACCAACGCCGGCAAGGCGGCTTTCATCGCCAACATGGAGGTCATCGTTGTCCTCCTGATCGCCATATCCATAGGCAGGGTGCCGGGGCATCCCATCTGGCTGGGGCTGGCCTTGGGAGTTGCCGGGATGTGGCTTCTATCTGACCCGGAGAACGGCGGGGCCGGGTGGTTCAATTTCGGTGACGCGCTCGTGCTCGCCAGTGCCGTTTTCGGTGGCTTGCACGTTGTGCTGACCGGCCGCTATGCAAACCGAGTGGCTCTGTACCGTTTCGTGACGGTCCAGCTCGCCGTCACCGGGTTCATCTGCTTGACGGTGACCGTGGCCAGGGGTACGTTGCCGGACGCCGCCGCCTTCTGGCTCACGCTACCTTGCGCCATGTTCGGGATATTTTCGCTCTCTGGCGCCGTGGTAGCCCAGACTGCCGCACAGAGGCACATGCGTGCCGTCGAGGTGGCCCTGCTGCTTCTGCTTGAGGCGGTCTTCGCGGCGATAATAGGCGCGATTTTCCTGAACGAGGGCATGACCTTCGTCATGTGTCTGGGAGCGGCCATGATGATGGCTGGCGCTGCGGTCGCCCAGATTCACGAGGGGCGCAAGGGCGAGCGGAACGCGGTTCCTCCGCATGCGATGGGAGAGGCGGAGGCTGCGGGGACGCCGTAGTTCGCAAAAGAACGGTTTATCGCGGAGGAATCGAGGATTGCAAAGGTGCCTGAGCTCGCAAAGAGACCGGAGCTTGCAAAGAGACCGGAGATGGCTTGCGTTGCGAGGATGTCGCATCGCCGACCCTGACGTGACTGTTCACCCATGTTGCCGCCGATGGGATATCCGGAACATGAATTGTTCCGCCATCGGATAAACAACCGATGAATGTGAGATTCTTCCCCCTTGTTTCCCCTGTTGGATTTGAAGGGCAGGCGTGGGGATCCGGTAGCCTCACTCGCCGTGAAATGTAGGGACACGGCCAAGAGTGGGTTGAGCTCTGGGAGACGAAAACGTGAGATCGTTTCGGATAGACCGTTGCCTTTCTGGCAGTTCGATACTGAATGTCCCCAGATGTTTCCGAATGTGAGATCCTGTACAAATTTAGACATGCCGTAAAATGGACACCTGATTTCTCTCAGGAAAATTTGGGACGCGGAGATGAAGGCATCGGAAATGGTTCGGCTAGACGTCAACGAGGCACTGAATTCGCAGAATTGATGGAACCCTAAATTCAGCGCGTTGAATCTCATCTTTCGCGAGAGTTAAGGGCCAATGCCATGGAATCAGGCCGTTCCGTTGCGCAATCGGGTGAGGAGCGGGGGCAACATCATCCGAATTTTGTCCTCTGGGACATCGCGGTTCGCGACGGGTTGACCGCCAGGGAAATCGAGGACAAAAGCAGGGCGACTGAGGGAGCGGAGGGGTGCCCCTGACTTGGAGCCGTTGGCTCAGGAGGACCTTTCTCGAAACTTCGGTAAGGGAAGAGGTCCAGGGCCAGCTGATTTGGCTGGGTGCTTGTCAGGAATGCTTCGTGAGGGTATGATGGGTCAAGTTAAACAAAAAACATTTTTTTTGCCTGCACTTCTGGCCGGGTCCAGTCGTCGCGAAAAGGAGGGAATCAATGCCTGAAATCGCCCATAAGTGGGAACGGATAACCGATCTGCCCGAAAACTATCTGGAACTGTCGGATCCGGCATTCAGGGATCTCACGGATGAATGGTTTCAAGCCAGAAAATGGATCAAGCATGAACCGTTTGAATCTTTCAGGGAAAAGGTCATGCGCGAGTGGGCTATCGAGACAGGTCAGGTGGAAAGGCTTTACGTCCTGGATGACAACCTTGCCAAGACCATGATCGAAAACGGACTGGACTCGGTTGAGCTGTCCCATCAGGCCAATGGCATCGGGATTATCGATACAGCCGGCGTTATCGCGAACCACTACGAGATCATCAATTCACTTTACGAGGAAATCAAACAGGGCAGGCCTCTCTATGCGACAGTGATAAGGGCCTATCACGCCGCTTTCGTCGAGAATCAGGAATTCGCGGTCGGCGTTTTGCCTACAGGTCATCATGTGCATATTCGGCTCTTGAATGGGATATTCAAGAGGTGGCCGAACAATCCTTCCACGAAAGATGGCATTTTCGAGTACTGCCCGCAGGAGCAGGTCAACAGCGAAATGGACAGGCTCCTGGAAATACACGAGGCGCACCTCAAGGCCAAGGTGCCCGTCGACATAGAGGCCGCCTGGCTACATCACAGGTTCATTCTGATCTACCCGTTCCAGGACGGCAACGGGCGGATGGCAAGGGCCCTGATGTCCATGGAGTATATCAGGTCAGGATTCTTCCCGCCGGTAGTTACCGCAGACGGCAAATCGGAGTATCTGGACGCCCTGCAGAAAGCCGATAGAGGCGACTTAAAGCCTTTCGTGAGGCACCTTTCAAGTCTGGTCACCAAAAAGACTTTTGAATGCATCGATTTCGCCAAGTCTTTTTCGGACGGCACCAACCATCCGGATGACGTTCCGCCTTCGCCAGGGCCATGCAAGAGACACGCAAGAGACACGACCCCAGGTAACTGAGGTTTATGTTTGATGCGTTCATGACGAGTCCAAGGCATCCAGTTGGCTGGGGGAAGATCTCCCCGAAGTCCATCGGGAGAGTTGTCACGTTAAATACATGTGTGGGATTTTGTTCGCCGAATCTTTTAAGGAGTTGAATTCCGAATGAAAGGTCAAAATTTCACCTTGTATTCGCGTCTGACAGCAGTCTCGCAAAATGTCTATTGCCGCTGAAGGAACGAACCGATATCATGTCGCGCATCATCGACCGCAGCGAAGCGAATTCCCTGACGGAAAATACGGGCTTCCATACGATTTGACGGAGTTGGAGGCCGATGACCATATCTTTGTCAAATGTTATACACAAGGGAGTTGGGCTGAAATCTTCCGTTGGAAATCCATGGCTGTTTCAGCTACACCTCCACTTTATTTCAATGACAAGTTTCATAGTATTGCCATAGGCCATAAATTCGATTCGAATGACGTCAACTGGAAACTTCTAAAATCGTGGAGGTATCGGGATTAGGTTCAGGTTCAGATTCAGCCTTTCAAACGTTTGAACGAACCGAGGCGCATATGGTGAAGGAATTAATTCCGGTAATCACTTAGATGTCCAGAGTGGAGAATGTCGCGAATCAAGGAGGGGCTTACATCGTTCAGGGAAATATAATGACAGACATGGTCTTGCCTCAGCGCCAGAAGTTTTTTCCGTCAGATCTTCTGCCTGGAGACTATTGTCAGTAATTTTCTCCGATTGCCTTCACGGTTCTGGAGGGATTTGGTTTATCATCATAAAATATCAACTCACTCCGACAAGAGAAAGACCATTAGCAGGACCGGGCACCATCGAGCGTGGATTCCAGTCGATACCGAACGTTTTAAAGTTTGAAGGAGTTTAACGCCACCATCGTTGCCATGGGCCTTTTGATTCATCTTTATCCTCGCTCAGGGACTGTTCCGAACGCATCGATACTCGCCATTGTCTTTTTAGCCCATTTGCCAATATCTGGTTGACAAACGTCTTAAAAGTTGCTAGATTGACAACGGTCGGCATTCGCGGCATTGACCTCCGCCTGCTCCGGAAAGGTTGCCGACTCGAGGTGCCATTCAGTGTCCCGTTGATTTTTTGTAACGTAATCACTGCTCGGTGTGATTCCGCCTAATGGCGAAATGGTATGGAAATGAAAGAAAATTATTTGGCCTCGAAAAAAACTATAGGGCTAGGGAACATAGAGATTGCTGAATTTGTCAAAAATCACTCTATATATGTCGACAAAACTAAAGCAATTTTTGATCTTTTCCATGAAGATTTCAACAGATTTTATATAACTAGGCCGAGAAGGTTCGGGAAAACGCTTCTCATCAGCGCTATGCAGAACATTCTTCTCGGCAGGCGAGAACTATTTCAGGATTGTTACATAAGCAGCCCTTCCGCGAGATACGACTGGAAAAGCTCGCATGTCATTCGTCTGGACTTGAGCTCGTACGGGATGGACGCCGACAAACTCGAATTGGGACTGCTAGAGGACTTAAACGAGATGGGGGCATCGTTCGGTGTGGAGCTGAAAAGATATTCAAGCGGGCAGGCCATCATCAAGCTGATTAAGACTTTGCACGAATCTTACCGCGATATCCCCCTGCCAATCAATGGCGAGGTCAGAAATGCCGATATTCCGCAAGTGGCCATCCTTGTTGACGAGTATGACTACCCGCTTTTCAATTTACGCGATACGGTCAATCAGGAACGTACCAGGCAAGTTCTTCACGATTTTTTCACGGCTATTAAATCAGTATTCGATAAGGTCCGTTTTATTTTCATGACAGGCGTAACCAAATTCAGCGGTCTGACCATCTCATCAGGCATGAACAGTCTTGAGGATATAACGTTCAACCCGAAATACTCGTCGATTTGCGGGTTCACTGAAACTGAAATCGACGTTAATTTCGGCAGCTACATCGGATCGATAAGCACATCAAGATCAAGGGACGGAAACACGGGATCACTTTCGTCATATGAAGACATTTTCGCTCAAATCATGGATTGGTATGACGGATACAGCTGGGACGGGAGAAAATTTGTGATAAACCCCGTGTCGCTTTTAAATTTTCTCAGGTCAGGACAATTCAAGAGGTATTGGTACGAGACCGGCGGGCCGGATTTCCTGGAACAGGCGCATTTGAAAGACGATGACTATTTCAAGCTTTTCAGGGGGAACATAGCATTTAAAAGCGAAATGATGTCGACTCAAGTTAACACCATGTCACCTCTGTCGATTCTCCTGCAGACTGGATATCTGACCATAGATCGGACATCCGACATGGGTGACGGATCAGACGATAAGGTATATCTGTTGACCATTCCAAACAGGGAAGTCAGGAGGTCATATGCCGATGATTACCTGATCCCTAAGCTTTTTCCGTTGGCGTCCGATGCGGATAAATCCGGAATCGTCAAGCGTTACATAGATTTTGCCAACGCATTCCGCGCCTGCGATGCGGAAAAAACCTCAGAGCTCATGTCATACATCTATGCTGACATAGCCCACCAGACGACGGAACATACCGAATCTTTCTACGCATCGCATCTCGTTCCTGCGCTCTATTATATTAATGGGGTGACGATATCGCAGGACAGCTCTGGAGGAGGCGATGCCGATTGCGTTGTTCTTACGCTTGAAGGAAAGATTTTCGTAATCGAAGTGAAATATCAAACCTACGGAAACGGCAAGGTTCGGCCTGTCCCCGCTGATGCCAATGACAAGAAGCTCAAGAGACTTCTGGACAATGGCGTGAGGCTCGCCTTCAGGCAGATATTCAGGCGGGGGTATGCGTTGCGGTTCCGCGGGCGCGGGAAGGAAGTCATCGCGGTCGCCGTCTCCGTGGCAGGCAGGATCGGGGTCAAGATCGAGTTCAAGACGATAGAGCGCAAACCGTAGCGGCGGTCATGAGCAAGTAGGTTTGTCGGCATCAGGATGCAGTCGCTTTGTAGAGTCGCGGACTATCGTCCTCTTTGCCCACAGGCTCGTCGGTTTCCTGACTGTAATACACCGGTGGAAAATTCGTCATAATTTCTGCCTTAGACAGACTAAGTGAAGCGGCGGGAGACCGGTTCAGGGGCTACCCGTTGCCGGAACGTGCGTTCAGGCGTCAAGGGTACATGGGCACTCTCCCACGACCTCCTAGACCCCCCCCGTGAACAGATACGATTTGTTACATGATGGATATAGGCAGGGGAGGGTGAACGATTACGGGGCTTGAACGGGGAAGTTTTCGGAAGTGTCAACCGGAGGAGCGCGAGACGGTCGCCTTCCGTGCCGGATCCCGTCAGTTCCGTACCGGGAGGCGTAGCGCCATAACCTTCGCTATCGCCGTATGGCGGCGTGGACGGCGGTCCTGCGGCTAAAGCCCCGCGGACGCCGCCATGCCGAAGTAATTGCCGAACTTCTCGAAGCCGGCTATCGCCCTGGCGGCTGTATCCAGCCGCTCTTCCAGGGTACCCAGAAGGGGAATGAAGGGGATCCGCCTTTCCAGGAGATCCGCCTCGACCAGTCTCTGGAAGTCCGAGCGTTTCTGGGGTCCGGACCTGTCCCACGTGTCCTCGAAGGGGATGTCGTCCCCGCACAGGAAGAAGAGGTCGTAGCGCCTGGCGCAGGCGTCGGCCGCCGCGGACAGGCGGGGCGAGGCTCCGCCGTGGTAGTCCAGGGCGAAGGCGCGGGTGGTGAGGGCGCAGGTGTCGGATATCAGCCACCGGTCGGCATCGAGGGCCAGCGCGTCCTCCCGCTCGGCATGCACCCTCGCTATCTCCTCCAGGTCCCCGGGCGTGAGCCTCCTCGCCACCTGATGCTCCTCCCAGTACTCCCGGCCGTACTCCGGCATCCAGACGGTCCC
>JAISFS010000058.1 GCA_031263485.1 Deltaproteobacteria bacterium
GTCCCTAAGGATCGGGGAGGTCGAAAATAAGCTGGTTCGGCTCGAAGCCACCCAGGAGAAGTTCGCGACCAAGAGCGATATCGTGACGGCGCTGAATGCTGCGGTGGCTGAACTGACAAGAAAAATCGATGACGTCAGGACAAATATCGATGGCGTCAAGACCGAACTGAAGAAGGATATCGATGACGTCAGGACAAATATCGATGACGTCAGGACAAATATCGATGGCGTCAAGACCGAACTGAAGAAGGATATCGATGGCGTCAGGACCGAACTGAAGAAGGATATCGGCGGGATTTCGACCAAGTTCTGGGCCGCTACCGGCGTTTTAGTAGCGTTCCTGATCGCCTTGTCCACCTCTTTCGTGTGGCTGAACGGGGCGGTCAACAAGTCGTTGGGAGTGCATGCGGCGCTTCAGGCCTTGACGGTTCGAGATGCTCCGGCCATGACGTCAACGCCTGACAGGCAACCCCCTGCGGCTCCGATCGAGACATCGTCCCTGACCGAGCCCGGCAACAGCCCTTCCGTAACCATCGGCTCGGAAGGAGTGAAGGAACTCTGAAGCGAGCCCTGATCCGGGGGCACATTCGTCTTTCCTCGTAGAGGCCAATCGGTTGACAGGGCGCACGGCGACGGAGACACGTGGAATCCCGCTCATGGAACCGAAGCGCATGGAAGCGCTCGTGCGGATAGACGCGGGTCATGCCCGGCAGGAATGGCAAGCCTTCGGACAACCCAGGCCGATACGTCGGCGGGGCCGCAAACCGCAGACAAGGCTGGGGCGGACGTCAGTTTCAGCCTCACGCCTGGCGACCGCCATGAAGCTCCCGGCCTCCCTCGGATCTCATATGTCTTCTGTTGTCTGATGATTCTGATTTGATCTCGCCAGGTCCCATGCGCGGCAATGAAGATTCCACTGCAAAAACCCTCCACCTCGACAGGGAAGCGGGACTTTATGCGTCCATCGCATTGGCATCCTGACGCTAAAGCCTTAAACCACCGCACATCTGCGCACCCTTTACCCAGATACTCGGCCCTCAAATGACTGCCAGAAGGTGAGGGAGGGGGTTTTTGCAGTGGAATCAATGAAGCTCGCGGGCGTTCCGTTCAGAATAAGACGCATGAAGCCGTTGCGGCTTGACCTGGGCCTGCGCGCAGGCTCGCCCAAGGCGCCTCACCTGATGCTCTTGCTGTTCTTGGCCATGTCGGCGAAGGGCTCGGCAGGGTCCGGGAGAGGTTCGTGATAAGCCTTCTGCGGAATGCGGCCGGAACCCCCCTTTCTTCCGACCGCTTTGGGGCGTAAAGCGTCAAGGCAAGGGTGACCGCGATAATTCAGGCGCGTATCCGTTCACCCCCCATGGAGGTGAACGGGAGCGGCCTGAATTTATGCATTGCGATGGCGCCCCCTTGGATTTTGGAGGCGACCGTGCGACCGACCTCGGTCTTAGGGCGTCACGGCAAAGGCGGGACGCCTCTTGGGACAACGAGCGGGAGCTTATCCGGCGCGCTCTGGTTTAGGGGGCCTCAGGGACGGAGTTGCGGCCGAAACGTCTGAGCGCATCTCCCGTGCCTACTCCCCAAGGACCAGACGGCCCGCGCCTTCCAGGATCGCCCGCTTCACGTCCGGCCCGGAGAGGCTCTCGGCGTAGAGCTTCATCTTGGGTTCGGTGCCGCTGGGCCGCAGGGCGAACCAGGACCCGTCGTCCAGGTTGACCTTGAGCCCTCCGATGGGGGCATCGTTTCCCGGAGCGCGGTCCCAGGCTGACACGACCTTGCGGCCGGCGAGCTCGCGGCCCACCAGGCTCCCCGGCGCGGTCTCCGCCAGGCGCCTCTTGGCATCGACGGACAGCGGGGAGTCCACCCGCTCGTAGTCCGTGTCGCCGTACTTCTCGGCCAGGGCCCGGTAGATCTCGTGGGGGGCGCGTCCCGTGACGGCGGTCATCTCCGCCGCGAGGAGAACCATGCAGAAGCCGCACTTGTCTGTGGTCCAGACCGTGCCGTCCATGCGCAGGAAGGACGCCCCCGCGCTCTCCTCTCCGCCGAAGCCCAGGGCGCCGGTCAGAAGCCCCTCCACGAACCACTTGAAACCCACGGGGGTCTCATAGAGCTCCCTGCCGGCGCCCTTGACCACCCGGTCGATGACGCTGGAACTGACCAGGGTCTTCCCGATCTTCACCCCCCCGGGCCAGCCGTCCCGGTGGCCGAGGAGATAGCTTATCGCCGCGGCGAGGTAATGGTTGGGATTCATGAGGGCGCCGCCGGAGACGATGCCGTGGCGATCGAAGTCCGGGTCGTTCCCGAAGGCCAGATCGTAGCCCCCGGAGTGCGCGAGGAGGTTCGCCATGGCGAACGGGGACGAGCAGTCCATGCGGATGGCCCCGTCCGCGTCCAGGGTCATGAACGAGAAGGAGGGGTCCACCCTCGGGTTCACTACCGTGAGGTCGAGCCCCCAGCGCTCGGCTATCGGCCCCCAGAAATGCACCCCAGAACCGCCCAGGGGGTCCGCCGCGAGCTTCAGCCCGGAGGCCTTGACCTTGGGGAGGTCCGCCACCTGGCCCAGCGCCTCGACGAAAGGCCCCATGAAGTCCCGTTCCGTCACGCAGTCCGCGTTCACGGCCTTCGGGAACGGCACGCGCTTCACCTTCGACGGGTCCGCCACGTACTCGGCCGCCCGCTTCTCGATCCACGCCGTCACGTCCACGTCGGCAGGGCCGCCGTGGGGCGGGTTGTACTTGATGCCCCCGTCGTCGGGGGGGTTGTGGCTGGGGGTGATGATGAGCCCGTCCGCGAGCGCTCCGGGATTCTCGCGGTTGTGCTTCAGAATCATGAACGAGACCACGGGCGTGGGGGAGTATTCCCTGTCTGCGGGGATGACCGTCGGCTGGCCGTGCCCGGCCAGCACCTCCAAGGCGGTGCGCCAGGCCGGCTCGGAGAGCGCGTGGGTGTCCCACCCAAGAAACAGCGGCCCGCCGTATCCCTTCCCGACGCGGTAGTCGGCCACCGCGGCCGCTATCGCCGCCACATGGGCCTCGTTGAAGGAGCCCCGCGAGGCGCCCCCGCGGTGCCCCGAGGTCCCGAAGGCGACGGGGGCCGCGGGCGGGAGGGTGTAGTAGTCGGCCGTGAGCGCCGCCAGGTTAACGATTTTCTCGGGCGGGGCCGGCTTGCCCCGCAAAGGGTCCAGAGGCATGGTTCACCTGTCGCTTTGCCTTTGTTGAGGATTTCTGACGTAAGGCGGTCCGGTTCCCCGCCGAAGGGGATTCCGGCACACCGATGCCGCATGCCCCGAAGTCCCGGCTCGTCCTGTCCCGGCGGCCCGGCGCGGCGCGCACCGGCACCCCGGCGCAAAGCATCCCTCCGCCGCGGCTGGCGCGCCCCGGGGGCCCGGCACCTGAAAACCGCAAACCGTTGCGGCCGGGCGCGACCGGGCAGGGGCCATTTCCGTGCCAGACGGCCCGCGATAGGGCCAGTCCGCCGGGCGAACGCGCAATGCCGGAAAGTTTAGGGCTTCATGACCCAATGGCCTGCATCCTCGGGGGGCTTCGGCGCGTCCCGCGCCCTTCAGTGCATGGCTAATACCCCGACTCGTTCAGGAACGCCGCGGCGCCGATCAGGGGGGCGTTCCCGCCCAAGGCGCCCTTCACCACCTGGATCTGATCCACGCCGGCGGTCACCAGGTGCCGCGAGAGGACCTCCATGATGCCCGGCGCCATGAAGTCGAAGGCTCCCGCCCCGCCGCCGCCGATAACAGCCATCTGGAGACCCAGGAGGTTGAAGACGCCGGCCAGGACGAAGCCGATGGCCTTCCCGGCATCGGAGAAGATGGAAAGCGACATGGGGTCCCCGAGGCCCGCGAGCCGGAGCATCTCGCGGGTGTCCACTGCGGCAGGGTCGCCCTTGTAGAGGGTCTCCCGGCCTGCGGCCAGCCACTCCCTCGCGATGGCGGCCATGCCGATGGCAGAGGCCACGGTCTCCAGGCAGCCGGTGCGGCCGCAGCCGCAGAGCCGGTTCACCCCGCCCAGCGGGATATGCCCCACCTCCGCGGCAGAGGTGAACGCTCCCTCCCAGAGCCTGCCCTCCAGAATGAGCCCGCCGCCCACGCCCGTGCCCAGGGTGAGGGTTATCTCGTTGGCGCAGCCCTTCCCGGCCCCGATGAGCCACTCGCCCAGGGCGTAGAGGTTGGCGTCGTTCTCCAGGACCGCGGGGATATCCAGCGCCTCGCTCATGAGCCGGGTGATGGGCAGGGCCTTCCAGCCCGGAATGTTGGGGGCCATCACCACGACGCCTTCGCGGCGGAGGATCCAGCCGGGCGCGCCGATGGCCAGGGCCCTGGGCCGGTGGGCCGTGTCGGAGTCGTTCCAGAGGGTCTTGAGCTGCCGTATGATCATGTCGATGAGCGCTTCCGGCCCTCCCCATTTGGAGGTCGGGAAGCTGTCGAACGACAGGATCTCCCCCGCGCGGCTGATGAGCCCGCTCTTGACGTTGGTGCCGCCAATGTCCAGTGCCAGGAAGGTGTCCTCGCTGATGGGCATCTCGTCTCCTTCCAGTCGAGGGCCGCCTCGTGCGCGGCCGCGCACGGCACTGTCAGGCGCTTCCCCGCCTGTGCGGGAAGCTCCGGGCCTCAAGCGGCCGCTCGCCCGGGCGCGGGAAATTATAGCACAGCCCCGGGCCGCCTGCACTGCGGGAAAACTGCCCGGGCCGCCGCTGGCGCGGAGGAAGAGGAGTAGACGCGCGGACGTCCGGGGGGAAGCGCGAAGAGCCGGGAAAAGTGCTCGGCTGACCTCAGGCGTCAACGACACCCAGTGGCCAACGGCGCCCTCTTGATTCCGGTTCCATGCCTTATACCGGCAACGGATAGCCTCGGCCTCGGCCCTTGGGTCCGAGAACTGGCGGCAAGACCGTTTCCCGGCGGCAGGCAAACGATCCTGGCGGCATGCCCGAGATCGTTGCGATCGGGCTCCATGCGCACAAAACCGTAACCTTTCCATGCGGCCTAAGCCGTAACCTTGCAGTTCAGACGCCCCCTCAGAGGGCGGTCAGCGCCCAGGATCCCGCCGCAGGCAGTGAGCATGCGTGGCCCAGGTCATGAGGCATACGTGGCTCAGGTCGCGAGGCAGTGGCCCAGGTCGTGAGGAGATGCTGAAAACGGATAAAAGATGCCGAAAGATGGCAAAATGATTGCAAAAGATGCTCGAAAATGAAGGATATAAATTAGAAATGCAAATCTTGGAACTGATTGGAACTGAAAAGAGGAGAAAAGGCAGGATTTTCGAAAAAAATAGCCGCTACCCCTTGACAATGGCGGATCTGTGATTAGTTTACTGGCACGATAGCCTTGCGGGCACTCCGCCTGCAGGGCTGCCCCCGTTTTCGCGATCGGGGCTTCCGGCGAACGAATGCCCGGGCAAACCGGTGCCCGGCAAAGAAAAACCCCCCGGCGGGGTCGGGGGGTTCGGGCGGCAGGGGCCGCGTGGCTTAATGCCTTTGCAGAAAAGGAGACCGGGCGGGCCCGCGAGGGCCGGATGGCTGGGGAACAGGGATTCGAACCCCGATAAGCAGATCCAGAGACTGCTGTCCTACCATTAGACGATTCCCCAACAACCGCGCAGGAATCCAACGGTCTTAGGAAATACCACATCGGCCCCGCGAGGTCAATGCTTTTTTGGCGGAATGTCCCCTCTTTCCGTTCCGGGCAAGGGCCCGGGACTCCACCCGGTCCCGGCTCTCAAGACAACCGGGCCTGCGAGCCCGGACAACTCCCCGGGACTTACCGCGACCTGACGCCTTTCGCGTTCGGGACTTCCGGGACTTCGCGGGAAGGCAAAAAATGGAGCGGTCGGTCAGGAGAAAAAAAACTCCTGCATCCCGTTTTTTTACAAATAAACAGGTCAGCAGTTTTATTAGTAATTTCAGTAGTTTGACAAAGCAAGCACTTGGGGAATGCCCCTAAACTTTCCTCCCCGACAAGAAAGTGGGCAACGAAATATGTTACAATATAGCAAGAAATCGTCCGGCCCCGAGCCGGAATCTAGGGCCCGGCGGGCTGACCCGCCGTAGGCGTCGGCTTGCCGGAGCGCTTCACGCGCGGCTTCCCGCCGACAGCGGGGAACGGCCCCGAAGGCCGATCGACGGCAGGGGCGCGATGGCTATCGCATAAGGCCGCTGTATATGATTTGAAGGGACCGGATCACTTTAGGGCCTTTCCCCGGAAAATGCAAGCGCCGGAAAACGCAACTCCCCGGCGTCTTTTCCCGTACACGGCCCGTGACCGGCCCATGTACCGAAAAACCGAATAAAACTGATCCGAAAAGCCCCCTGACGGGTACCCCTTTCCGGAGACAAAGTTAACTGAACAGCAAGGCGTCGAGGGCGCCGTCACTGCGGCTGAACGCCAGCGCCCTGACCGGTTCGCGAGCGAAATTGGTCTTGACCGAGACGGGTCTTAACGGAAACTGGTCTTAACCGAAACGGAAGACGAACGCATGCCCCGCCGCCCCCCCGGCAGGCGGAGGCCCAAGGCGGACCCGCCTGCCCGCCCCCTGCGGCATCGAGGAGGCCGCGATGCGCGAGACGAACGGCTCAGGAAGACCGCCCGCCTGAGGGGGCCGTGTGCCCCGGGCGGATCCGCAGGCTTCCGGGACCGCGGCTCGCCGCGCCCTCCTTGCCTGCGGCCCGCGTCCGCGCGGGTCCGCGGAACCCCGCCAGCCCGCCCAGGAGGAGGCGGGCCGGAGAGCCTGAAACCCCGCGCGAAGCGTCCGGGGCGCCTCATGAAAACCGAATATGTCCAGCCCGGAAAGCCCCCGCACGGGTAGCCCTTTCCGGAAACCTCAACGGATGGATAAAGATAAGGTTCAGAACGGATACACTGCGGGCGATCGGCCCGGGGCGAGCCCCCCGGAGCCGGGCGCCTGAGAAGACGCGGAGGGGCCCGCCCCGCCGCCAATCCGGAGGTTGTCTTAAGTGATACCAAGCTCGAATTCCAGGAAGACGTCCGCCCGCGGCAAGCACAAGAAGGACATCCTCGACTACCCCGACGGCCAGGAGGGCGCCTCCTCCTCCGAGATTTACGAGGAGAACGGGGTGGACGAGGTCCTGGCCCTACTGGACGGGGCCGGGATCGGGGTCCGCGAGGACCCCGACGGGATGGACAACGCCCGGAAGTACGGGGCCATTGCGCCCCCGCCCGAGGCCGACGTCGCGTTCAGGCCCGAGGACAAGACCGAGGCCAGGGTGGCCGATCCGGTCAAGATGTACCTGAGGGAGATGGGGCAGGTGAATCTGCTCTCCCGCGACGACGAGACGGAGATAGCCAAGAGGATCGAGAAGGGCGAAAAGGAGGTGATAAGCCTCATCATGCAGACCTGCGTGGGGGCGGAGTGCCTGGCCTCCATCCGCCGCAGGCTCGAGGCCGATCAGCTTAAGCTCAAGGAGGTGGTGAAAGACGCCGAGGACTCGGACGAGCTCCAGGCCGAGTCCATCAAGCGCCGCGACCAGGTGATTGCCCTCATCAAGGAGATCGAGCACAAGCTCAAGACCTTTTCCGCATACGTGAAGGCCAACCCTCCGGGAGAGGGAGTCCCGCAGAGCCGCGTCGACTCGGTCGCGAGGCACAGGTACAAGTCCCTGGCGGAGATCGAGTACCTGCTCGTGAAGCTGGGGCTCGTCAGGAAGCAGTACGATCTCATGGTGGAGAGGCTCCGCGACTGGGACCGCCGGTTCCGGTCCAGCCAGGCCATCATCGCGGAGAACTGCGCCCGGCTGGGGGTCGCGACCTCCGTCGAGCTAACGGCCATGTCTGCGGGCATCCTGGGCCGCGCGGACGCCGAGAGGCGTTGCCGGGCCCTGGACGTCACCCCCGCCGCCCTGGCCGAGCTGGAGCGTCAGACCGCCGACCACGCCCGGGCCATCTCCGAGATGGAAGCCGAGAGCAAGATGAGCTGGGGCCAGCTCCGCGAGATCCTGGTCTCCATCCAGAGATCGGAGGGGAACGCCTCCGACGCCAAGAAGCACCTGATCGAGGCCAACCTGAGGCTGGTCGTTTCCATCGCCAAGAAATACACCAACCGGGGCCTCCACTTCCTTGACCTCATCCAGGAGGGCAACATCGGGCTCATGCGCGCGGTGGACAAGTTCGATCACACCCGCGGCTTCAAGTTCTCCACCTACGCCACCTGGTGGATCCGCCAGGCCATCACCCGGGCCATCGCCGACCAGGCGCGCACCATCCGCATCCCGGTCCACATGATCGAGACCATCAACAAGCTCCTCAGGACCTCCCGCGCTCTCACCCAGGAGTTGGGCCGCGAGCCCACCCCGGAGGAGCTGGCCGACCGGATGGCGATGCCCATCGACAAGGTCCGCAAGGTTCTGAAGATCTCCAAGGAGCCCATAAGCCTGGAGACCCCCATCGGCGACGACGAGGACACCTCCCTGGGCGACTTCATCACCGACAGCGAGTCCGTGAGCCCCCACGCGGCGGTCCTGAACAGCGACCTCCAGGAGCAGATCCGCAAGGCCCTGGCCACCCTGACCGACAAGGAGGCCGAGGTCCTGAGGCAGCGCTTCGGCATCGGCCGCGTCTCGGATCTCACGCTGGAGGAGGTGGGCCGCCGCTTCGGGGTGACCCGAGAGCGCATCCGCCAGATCGAGGCCAAGGCCATCACGAAGCTCCGCCACCCCGGACGGGGCAAGGAGCTCAAGACCTTCGTCGACAGCTGAACGCCACGCGGCTAGCCTCCCGCCGCTCCCCTATCCTACCGCGCCCCGGACGCCATCTGCCGCCCGGGGCGCGTTTGTTTTTCATCGACCCTATCGGGACTGACACCTTCCCCGCAAAGCGCCTGATCAGCCTGCGGAGGCGGGCCGGGCAGGTCCCCGGTTCAGGGTGCCGGGTGTCGGAAAACCGTGCGGCAACGCGAACGCTCGGAACGGCCGGTCCGACTTTCAAAGAAACAAGATTCCGCTGGAAAAACCCTCCCCTCGACGGGGAAGCGGGACGCCTGCGGCCATCGCATCGGCACCCTTGCGTTTAAGCCTTAAGCCACCGCCAATCCGCGCATCTTTTGCCCAGACACTCTGCCCTCGAATGACTTGCCAGGAAGTGAGGGGAAGTTGCAGTGGAATCGAATAATGACACGTTCAGGCGGACGTTGCTACGGGTTCGGGCGTTCACCCAGTCCTTCCGACACCCCGACCGAGACAGTCCCCCCGCCCCTGCCATTCCGCCCGCCCTTTAGACGCCCCGACCACTGCCGTTCCCCTGCCATGTCTGTGCATCGGACCAAGGCCGTTCCCCCTGCCCTGTCTGTGCCCCGGACCAAGGCCGTTCCCCCTGCCCTGTCTGTGCCCCGGATCAAGGCCGTTCCCCCAGCCCTGTCTGTGACTCGGACCAACGCCGTTCCCCCTGCCCTGTCGCCATAGAGGTAGCGGGCCGCGCATCCGTTCGTACCGCTCCCCGACCCCGCCGTCCCCCCGCCCTTGCAAAAGCACGTGACATCAACTAAAAAGGCTCAGACTCCGGCATCCGGACGCCAATCCTGACCCTTCCCAGACACCCGCATGGCTGGGCGGGATTCCTCCCCTGACCGCCTATAGCGGACGGGCGCCGCAAGCCCGCCTTTCCGGCCCGGAGCCGAATGCAGACCCATGCCCAGAGCCCCCCGCACCCCCTCCCCCGCCCGTCTCGTCACATCCCCCACGCACCTGCACCTGACGGTCCTGGCCGCGCTCATGGCCTCTGCCCTGGCTGTTGCCTCCGACGCGGAAGCCTCCACGGACAGGGCTCTCCTTATGGACAGGGAGGCCCTGGACGCCATCCAGAGCCAGGCCTTCAAGTACTTCTGGGAGTTCGGGGACCCCGATTCCGGGGGGGCCTACGAAGCCGACTTCGGGTGGGAGACCAGGCCCGTAGCCATGGCTGGCACCGGCTTCGGCATCGCCGCCCTGGTCGTTGCAACCGACCGCGGCTGGGTCACCCGGGAACAGGCCGTGGAGCGGCTCCTGAAGATTACCGGCTACCTCCTTCGATCCTCCAGGCCGGAGTGGCACGGGGCCTTCCCCCACTGGATGAACGGGATGACCGGGGAACCGTTCGACTTCGGTGACGGCCGGGACGTGATAGACACCGTGGAGACGGCCTTCCTGATCCAGGGGCTCCTGATCGCCCGCGGCTACTTCAACGGCCCGGGGGCCGAGGAGGAGTTCCGGGCCCAGGCCACCCGGATCTGGGAAGCCGTTGACTGGCGGTTCTTCACCGATGCCCAGGACGCCGGCATCTTCTGGCACTGGTCGCCCACCCGCGGCTTTCTGGGCCTCAGGGTCAAGGGCTACAACGAGGCCATGGCCCTCTATGTCCTGGCTGCCTCCTCCCCCACCTACCCCATCACCCCCAAGACCTTCGACTTCTGGTACCAGAGCCCCAACTACCGCAAGCGGGCGCTCTTCGGTTACCAGATAGAAGGTGCCCCGCCCGGCGGGGGGCCGCTATTCATCGCGCAATATTCCTTCTTGGGCCTGGACCCCCGACGGATAGCCGACAGGATGGTCCCGAGCGGATACTTCGTCAGGAACGTGAAGCAGACGCTTTCGAACCGCGAGTACTGCACCGTGCATGCGCCCCGCGCAAACCGCTACTCGGAGGGCTTCTGGGGGCTCACCTCCAGCCAGAAGCCGGACGCGGGCTACGGGGTCTTCTCGCCCCTGAACGACCAGGGCATCCTCGCCCCAACCGCGGCGCTCGCCTCCATGCCCTACACCCCGCACTACTCAATGGAGGTGCTCGCATTCCTCTCCACCCGCCTGAAAGACATGGTTTGGAGCTGGTTCGGGCCGCGGGACGCCGTGAGCCTCAAGGACGACTGGGTGAGCCCTCATTACCTTGCGGTGGACCAGCTCCCGATAGTCGTCATGATCGAGAACTACCGTTCCGGGCTCCCCTGGCGTCTCTTCATGGCCAACGGGGAGATAACGGAGGGGCTGAAAAAGCTTGGCTTCTTCCCCCCCCGCCTCGAGGACGGCTTCCCCGAGGCTGTGATAACGAGGCTTCTGAGGGGAGCCAAGTACAGGGACGACGCCCACGTGACGCGGCGCCACCCGGACAGCGGGCTCTACCTCGTGCCCTATTACCTGAAGGAGGGCGGTCGGGCGACCTTCACCCTGGTTGACCCCGGAGAGCCGTCCGAGACCGAGCTCTTCCAGGCGACCGTCTCCGTCGGGCCCGGCTCCCACACCCTGTCCATGGATCTCCCCACGGGTAACGGCAGGCTCCTTAACCTCACCATGACCGGCCCGGACGGCAGGACGCACTCGTTGCCGCTCAGGCTCTACTGAGGTTTAGCCGGGCTCAGGCGACCGCTGGCGGGAAGGCCTGAGGGCACCGTCGGGATAATTTCTCGCTGTCCGACAGCCGTAGCTTGTCGGGGCTCTTCAAGTCATTTTGGCGAAAGACGGCCATAGGCGTTTTCCCGTGGCTTACGGCGGGGTCCTCCCGGAAGCCTCGGCGGAAGGCCACGTCCCTGCGCAGGAGGCATCGTGAAGCTCCGCTGGATGTCGTCCCGCGCCTTCCGCGTGGGCACCGTGACACCGCCGCGGGATGCCGTCCCGCGCCAGCCGCGTGGGTACCGTGACGCCCCAGCGGCAGGAAGCCGTTCCGCGCCAGCCGCGAGGGGCATCTGGAAACACAGTGGCGGTTGCCGACTGGATGGGGCCTCATCGAAGGTCTGTGGGCCGCCGGAGGGCTGACGACAAGTCCAGAGGGCGGGGGGGCCTGGAGTTCCGTGGTCAGGCCGGAGGGCAGAGGACCGACCGGAGTGCAGACCGGCCGGATTAAGAGGGGATCGGGGCTGGCCCTCAGGCCGTTTCTCCGCCCGGACCTGTGGCGGGGGCAGGCTTCCGGCGGGCCGCGATGAAGGACACGACTCCCTTCTCGATTCTCTTGAAGACTACCGCGAGGCAGGTGGAGACGGCGAAGGTGAGGACGCCGAAGGACAGGTAGCCTCCCAGCTCGGTCAAGTCCCAGCCGGTCAGGTAAAGGAGCTTGTGGTAGACCGCCTCGTGGATGATGTAGGTGTAGAAGGTCTTGTCCGCCACGAACAGGATGGCCCTGGAAAGCAGGCCGCGGCCGGGGTCCAGGCTCATGAAGAAGAGGAACATGCCCAGCTGCGCGAATAGGTAGGGCGCGAATTCCCTGTTGAAGTAGAGCTGGTTCACCCGACCGTCCGGTGCGACGTTGAAGGCCATGGTCATGAAGAACAGGAGCGAGCCGCCCGCAAGGTAGGCGGCCAGGCTCCCCCAGAGGATCTTCCGCCGCCACCTCTCCCTGAAGCCGGGCCGGTCCCAGACGACGCGGAACTCGTGGCCCAGCGTCATGAGCCAAAGCCAGTAGAAGGGCTTCTGGGAGATCCACCAGTCGAGGTGCTGGAAGGTGAAGCTGTCCATGAAAAGGCAACGGAGCGTCACCCGCGCGACGAAGAAGACGGCCCCCGCCCACAGTACGTAGCGCTTGAGCCTCCTGGAACCGGGCGAGTCCGCGCAGACTATCTTCAGAAACGGTATGAAGAGGTAGCAGAGGAACAGCGCGAAGCTGAACCATACGGACAGGAAAGGGTTGTAGCCCTCCACGTAGTCGTAGGGCCAGGTGGTGACGAGGATGCGCCCGACGAGGAGGAAGTTCTCCAAGTTAGGGCCCTTGAGGCAGTCCAGGAAACTCCCCCGGCTGGAAAGCCAGGGGGTGAGCTGGGCAATCAGGAGCATCACCAGGACGAGGGGAATCATGACCCTCGCCGTGATGCGCCTCATGTACATCGAGAAGGGCTTGTCGGCGGCGAAGAAGAAGCCCGCGATGAGGAAGAATACCGGGGTGGCGGCGCACTTGGCCACCGACCAGGCCCAGGAGACGTCGGGCTGGGATGGGTAGAAGGAGCTCAGGTGGATCAGCACCACGCAGAAGCAACAGTAGATCCTGCCAAGCTCGATACCGGCCTCCCGGGGCGCCTTGGCGGCGCTCACAGGGGGACCTGGCCGCGGCGCCGGGACGCGGCGCGGATGGTCTTGGGATTTCTCAACAAAAACCTTGCCTTTGAATGGCCCCTCGGGGTCGAGCCGGGGAGGTCGCCTGGGGCGTTCGGCGGCTCCGG
Source organism: Deltaproteobacteria bacterium (assembly GCA_031263485.1). Lineage (GTDB taxonomy): Bacteria > Desulfobacterota > Desulfarculia > Adiutricales > Adiutricaceae > JAIRZX01. The sequence goes on from JAISFS010000058.1 coordinate 13,131, forward strand.
AAGGATGCCGGGATTGGCCGACGGGTCGCGGAAGTCTGCCTGAAGCGTCCGGGGGACCGCGGAAGGGGTGCCGGGAGCGTCCGGAGGCATAGGAGCCTGTTGCATAAACGGTTTTGACGAAGGGCGTGATAGCAAATATGGCAGACGAGAGGCAGTGCTCCCACAATCGATTGATCCATGGCAATGCTGCCGCGATTTATGCAGCTGGCTCCTAGGTCGGGCTTCTGAAGCTCCTGGCAACCAAGGGAAAGAGCGATCGCTGGGATTATAGCCCAAACTGCATTGGCTGGAAAAGCCCACGTGAAGCGGGTAAGAAGCTATTCAGCCACAGGCCTCTCTTGTCAGTTCTTTGCCCGAGTCTCCTTGTGCAGGTCGGGCCAAACTTGAGGAGTATGGCGCCACTGCCTTTCCAGCTGACCAGGCGGCTACAGCTTGACGGCGTCCAGCAGTTTCAGAAGGAGATCATTCGGGTTCCACCCATCTCGATTGTAACCGAAGTTTGGAAGTTTTTCATATGCGGGCAAAAATATCACTAGAGCGGCTACAGGGTACATGTTGACAGTTGCAACGCGTTGAGGTACGGTTGATCATTCTTGACGTGTGATTTACAAATCGTTAAATGAAAGGGTTCTTTCAAACTCCCTGTCATGGCAAAAATTCAGCTTCACATCATGTGCCGCATGTGCCGCTGAATACCCGCCTGTCGATGAGTCTCACTGGCGCACCGACCATGCTAAACTGGCTTGGGTATGCCAGTTGCCACTGGATTTCGCATTCGCGTCAGGGTTTCCCATTGCTCAAGAGACTTAGGACCCTGCGATAAGCAATGGCGAAATCATTGCTTCGCGCCCGTTGCGTGACAAATCCATTCGAATGACTCACCCCTTGATGTCGAAGAGGACGTACGGTTATGGCTTCAGCATGCATGTCCATATTGACTGCGGTGAATCTCACAGGCAATTTTCCACTGTTTCCATAAAATTTCAGGAACCTGCCCGAGACATTATTCCTATTTTTTGAACTTGGCGAAGGATGACGCCAAGCAATAGAACAATTTTAGCATGGCGATACAGCTTTTAGTAGGGATAACTGATGCATAACAAGTGTTGACAAATCTGATTCGAACATGTAATATAGTCAAGGCAAGTCATCAGGTTCGAAAACGATAAGATCAAGGGTTATCGAATTCACCATTCTCTAGCAGGTTTGGCATGCCTTATCGATCGTTTACAGTAGGGATTTCCGAAAATCTGACCGTTCATCGACATATTCTCGCAGACAAGCCATGATATAAGGTTTTTCAGGTGGCCGACCGAGATGGAGCCTCAATTTATGGAAGAAAATTTGAAATCTGTTGAAATCGCCGAAGATTCATTTTGGGAATTAAGGCTGCATGGCGCGGTATATGTTGACAAGACAGCCCACCTCCTCGAATTGACTAAAACTCGCGGTCCATTTTTCCTCGCAAGGCCGAGAAGATTCGGCAAAAGCCTACTTCTAGACACGATTCAGCGGATGTTTGAGGGGAGGAAGGAGCTTTTCACCGGGCTGGAGATTGAAACTTCGGGTTCTGACTTCACCTGGAAGTCCTTTCCGGTGATCCGGATCAACATGAACAACGTTAGCTCCGATCCTGACCATTTTAAAACCGATTTGATCAGTAAACTCTTGCCTATCGCGAATTCGTATAAGGTTCAAATCAATCAATCCGATATAGCAGGAGCCATCAGCGATTTGATAATCAATGTTTCCATCAAATGTACTACTCAGAAAATGAAAAAAAAGGGCGAAAAACGCGTTGACATCGGAGAAAAAAACGTTGTCCTCCTCATCGACGAGTATGACTTTCCTCTTTTGAAGCACCTGCATAATCCCGTAAAAATTGAAAAAATGAGATCGATGCTTTATGATTTTTATTCTTCAATCAAAGGATGTAGCAATTTTCTTCGTTTCATATTCATAACTGGAATTACAAAATTCAGACAATTATCCCTTTTTTCGGCCTTAAATAACATCGAAGACATTTCATTCGATGAGAGGTTTTCTGCTATCTGCGGATTCACTAAAGATGAAATAACTGCCTCATACGGCAAGTATCTTGACAGGGCCTTGCCCAAAATGATTGAAAACGGGGGGTTGCCGCATGGGTCGACCGTAGACAAGGTGATGGAAAAAATAACGTATTGGTACGATGGCTACAGTTGGGACGGAAAGACAAGGGTATTCAACCCGTTTTCGATAAAAAATTTCCTGCAAAAATTCCTTTTTAAGGATTATTGGTATGAATCAGGAACATCCCTGTTTACCGGTGTGCTCAATTCATTCGACGGAAACAGATTCTCGATATTCGGCAAGAATATCTCTCTGGAAGCGCCTCTCGATATTCAGGACACGGCCAACATCAATGATGAGGCATTCCTTTTGCAGGCAGGCTATCTGACCATCGAAAGCATCGATTATATTGACGGTACAGAAAACCTTCGTCTGAAAATTCCCAACAACGAAATCAGAAGAGCGATCAATAAGGAGCTTTCATCAAAATTTCAGCGATTTGTGAAGAGCCTTCAATTCATGAAAGACAATGGCGAGTTCATCAATAATTTCACGAGTATGAAAGATACCCTGTTGGCTTCGCTATGGTCTCGCGATGTCGCCAGATCAGAAGAGCTTTTGGGTTCCATATTCTCTGGAAACCCGAGAGAATGGTATCGCAACGGCGGCGAAGGCAGTTACAAACTGATTTTGTTGGCCCTTATGAGGTTCGGGGGGGCAATTTTTACCGGGAACATGTTGGAGGTTTTGGGAGAAGTGTATTCCGATTCCGGCAGAGCCGATCTTCTATTCGATGTATCCGGAAAAGGCTATATCGTCATGGAATTGAAATACGCCGATGCCGATGACAAGCCTGGCCATTTCAGCGGATTGCCTGGCGGTAATGCCGAACCACATCCTACCGCACTTTCTGACCCCTCGGACAACAGCGGGCCGCCTGCCTACCTGGACGGCTTTTCAAGGCTTCTCGAAACTGGCAACATGCCGGATAACGTCAAACGCATCCTTGAAGTCAAAATCGAGGAGGCGTTCAAGCAGATATCTTCCAAAAACTACGCAAAGCCTTACCTCGCTTCCGGGAAACCGATCCTGGCTGCCGCAGTGGCACTTTACGGCACATCCACAGTGATGGTACGTTTCGCGAACGTCGTCTGGAAAGCCGATGGAGATCGCGATATTGACTTGAGGGAAATCAAACTGTCCTCCCCGTAGGATTCTCCCTTCCCCCGGCCAACCGTGTTCAGGACACCGATGTCAACGTCTATGGCTCCCTTCGATGTCGCCCGGAACGCGAGACGGCCCTACCGGCTCGCTCTGTCCGTGGAGGCATTCACTTGACAGCCCGGCGGCACCGTCCCCTGTGCCGGGAGCCCGCCCCGTTATTCCGTCGGAAATACAGGTAAACGGAAGGACCACGGGGCCGACGACCGCAGAAATGCCAAGGTGTCCGCCGCCGAGTTGGGGAACATGATTGACGTCTCCCCGACCGCAGGGTGGGGCCCGCAGGCTTGCCGGGGGGCTGTTCTTCCCTGTGGTCAGGCTCATGGCGTGCTATGTCATAACGCGGATTAACCGTTCTAATGCCGTGCGGGGGATCTCCTGATGCCATCAATCCCTTTGCCCGGCTTGACTGGTCAGCGGCTTTTGCAGTATTCTGAAATATCCTTTCAGGACCGATTCCCGTCTTGACAGTGCTTCCCGTTGCGGACGAGACCGTCCACCGATGGCTGGCAGTCCAAAGACCGCAACCCTCCAGAGGGTGCCTCACCATTAAGGCTATTTTCAGGCAGCTTTATCGGTCGCCCCTTGATGGGAGGTGAACGGATACCCGTTTTTTCCCATTCCTTACAGAGGGTTGGACACGGTCAGTCCACCTTGAGCCCCGGGTGGCCACCACCCTGCGAACGGATATTCGTATACTCAAGGACTCAAGGAACTTGTCTTTTGCGGATTGCAGAATTAATATAACGATGGACACTATCCGTTTCCCTGCCTCTCCAAGGATGTTCCATGCCAATTTTAGTACCCAAAACAGAAATCCTTCCGGAAGCCCAGAAAGCGATTTGGCCGCACCTGTCCATGATACCGAATCATTTAACCCTGTTTGACGGAACCGCAGTGGCTCTTCGGTACGGCCACAGGAATTCGATCGATTTTGATTTCTTCAGCAACAGAGCGTTTAATTTTAACGAATTCCTATACAATACTGCTTTTCCAGATAAATTTCAACTGAACCATTTTTTTCAGATCTCCTTGATAATTATCTGGTTCTGAAGACGACTACCGCTTAGGATCAACCTGTGTTTGTCAAGATAACCTTGCTCAATAATCCAGGCCTGTATATCGGATCCTTCGCCGATCCGGATGTAGTTGCCGAAAACTGGGTCAATATAGCGTCTCCGCTGGATCTGATGGCGTATAGTCTGCCTGCCTTCATCCAGAGTATAGTCTGCCTGCCTTCATCCAGAGGATGGCCCCCAAAGATTATGTAGATATTGTTCAATTAGCCAACCACGAAGTCCCGTTGGAAACGGGGTTTCGTTATATGGTTTCTTAAGCCAAAAAATTTGATGTGGTTCCCGATACCGAATCGTTGAAAAAGCTAGGGAGAGCGGTGGCTGAAAAAACTGTCAGGGAATCCCGGGTTAACGGGCGATATTTGCTGGCTTTTCAAGAGCAGGCAAGCGCATTGGATTGGGAAGAAATCATAAAGAGTGGATACGGGATAATCAGTACACTCTCAGAAACGACAGAGAGCAAAAAAACAAAACCTTCAGAACCGAAATAAGCCTTGAGGGATATGCCAAACGTATAATCTGGACCGTATCGGAACAAGAGGATTATACATCGAATTTTCTGTTGCTCTGCGTCATGGCAAACCGTGAATTCATTTTCAGCGATATCAAGGAAAGGTTCGGTTTCACCGATTCGGATTTCATCCATGCCCTGGAGAACTGCCCTCCCGGTTTTTTCAGGGCTGAATCGATGTGGGATTACTGGAATTGGAAATTGAATATTCGGCCGCCTCTGCCTTATCCCAGACCAGGGTCGCTGGAAAACCTGCAAGGCGTATTCACGGGTTGAATCTCACAGCCAAACGACCGACTCCCAAAGTCGAGGCTCTGCCGGCTACTAGGGTTGCGGCGAATTAACCTCTTATCTTCCCAGTAACCTTGACGATCAGGGCAGGAAGCTCATCTTGAAATAGGCAGACTCTATTCGTCGAGCAAGACTTTTGACAAGTGGAGCCGTTAAATCGTGCCTGGGCTTGTCTGAACTGACTGACGTCTGCGTCGAGATACTTCTTGGGACGGACCGCGACAGGAACGAAGCTTTCAATATCTGGGCCGCAAGACGGACTGTTGAGGAGCCGACGATGGAGATGCGAGCAACCCGCATCGATGGTTCCTGCTTCCGTTCGGGATTCGGGATTAAGAGCAGGTTTTATCAAGAAGCCGCAAGCCTTTCTTCATCCGAGATTTCCTGATCTCCAGGCATTTGTCGCGGACATGGCATCGACGGCCTACGAAACTCAGCATCGGAGGAACAGGCTTTTCGCCCGGCTTGCCGACGTCATCGTCCGCAAGCCTATGGACATCGGTCTTCAGCAGTTGACGCATGATCGGCGAAAAGGCCGTAGTCCGCTACTCGTCCGGCGATGGGCGGATCATCGGCGTATGACGCGGCCTGCGGGCCATGCGGTCAAATCAGCGAGGCCTCGAGTCCAGATGCGCGGGACTCGGCTTCGGCACCGGCCATGAGCTCGCCGGAGTCCGTGAGGATGGGGGCGGACACTATCCTCATGAGGGTTCCGGCAAGCCTGGCCCCCCTCCTGAGGCTTCCGTTCATCGCATCGCGGGAGACCGGGCCCCCGCCAGTAAGGTAGTGCAACGCCGCGCCGTCCAGGCGGCAGGTCTGCTCCCGGAGCTTGGACGCGGCCAGCTCCAACGCCCTGCTTGACTCGCGGGCGCAGGCCGCTATCCGGGCGGAATCGTCCGAGATCCTGCCAACCTCCTGCGCGAGGCTCACGGCCTTCTCCCGCCTCCGGCGGCCGCCCAGGAGCCTCTCCGCCGCCGCCGATCCAGGAAATCTCCGCCGGAACGTGAACCCGGGGTCCGACATCGGCTCCTCGAAGGCAGCCATCCCTCCGGCGATCCCTCCCGAGGCTACGGACGGGGGCGCCCCCTGAAGCCAGGCGAGGGTCGGGTTTCTTGCGGACGCGGCGGCAAGCGCGTACAGGGGCCAGTCCCGGTCCCCCATCCCGACGGGGTCCTCGGAAAGGAGCGCGCGGCTTCCCAGGGCGCCCAGGGCCGCCAGGGCTCCGGGCGGGAACGCGTCGAGTCCGGACACTGCCCCATCGAGGCCGGAAACGGCCACTTCAGGGTCGGACAAGAGACCGCTGAGACCGGACACGGCGCCGTCGAGACCGGATGCCGCAAGCGAGAGCAGGCTCGAGCATTCCGTCAGGGCGGAGAGCTCGAAATCCTGGTCAGGGAAGCTTTTCCGGGCAGTCCCGTCCGAATCGTCACCTTCCGGCCCCCCAGCGGGGTCCGAGAGCATCCCGCAGATTCCCAGGAAGCCGTCCAGGGCCGGGCCCGCGAGGGCGATCTTCATGTGGCCCAGCGACTCGAGGGCCTCAAGTAGCCGCCCCCTCTCGGCCTCCAGGTAGGCGATCGACCGCGAGACCAAGCCCTCCGCGACCGATGCAGGGTCATCAGGGCCGCCCGCGAGCGTCCTGACCATGCCCGCGGCGCCCGCCGCCGCTGCCCCGGCCAGGCCGGACATGATCCTGAACAGGCGGGACGGCGGCACTAGTTCTCCTTCCGGACGGCTCTCACGTCCACTCGCCGTCCGGGGAATCCCCCCGTCCGGTTCCGGTCGCCGGGTACCGGGCGGCCTGCGGCGGCATCGGGACTCCTGGCGCATGGAAGGACTGCCAGGGTGTATCGGGTTCCGCAACGGACCTTTCGGGGCCATAGCGCGGGACGACGGACGCCGCGCGGCGGATCAGCTCCCCCCCCCCGCCTTTCTAGCCGCCTCCAGCGCCAGAAGCGCCTTCCCCCGGGCCCCGTCCGGGAGCCTGCCCCCCTCACCGAGGAGCGGAGCCCCCAGAAGGCCATGGAGGATCTCGGCAAGTTCCAGGGAGAGTGCGGGCGCCTCCCTGGGACCGGGCGCGCCGGCGGCCGTTTCCTGGTCCGAGATGCCCTTCTCTCCGCCCGCTGGCACCGGGTCGCCATCCGCCCGCTTTCCGCCATCGAGGGGCCAGCGGCGGCCGATGACCGTTTCACCGATCGCCTCCAGCCTCGCGGTCTCGGCGTACAGGCGTCCAGCCGCCACGGCCACCGCCGCCGTCGCCGCGAAGGCGGCCTCGCCCGTCTCAAGCATGGACGCCCTGTACCCGAACAGTTCCCCCTCGTGCCTCTTCGCTTCGGAAAGCGCCCGCACGGCGCCCCTGAGAGAGATCCTTCCGGCCAGAAACGCGACCGCCCCGAAGGCCAGGAGAGCCGGGCCCGCCACCGTCAAGGCGAACGCCGCGACACCGCCCGCGATGCCGCGGCCACCGTGCGCCACGGTACCGCCGCCGAGCCAGGCCAGCGCGGCGCGCTTCGCGGCGGCTCCGGCCAGGGTCGCGATGCCCCTGGCGGTCCCCGCTAAAGCGAAACGCATGACCGCCTTCCAGGCCCACCAGGCGACGGCGGCTCCGACCGCGGCGCCGCAGGCGAGCCCCGCGAAGGCCCAGAGCCAAGTCGGGATTCCGGCCCGAACGGGCGCGGTCGGGGGGAGGGGCAAGGGGCATTCAGCCGGGGGAACGAGCATGTCCGGGTCTATAACCATGGCTTCCGGCGCCGCGACGGCCCCGGAACCTTCCGGAACTTCGGTTCCGCTACCTTCCGCAGTTCCGGCACCGGTATCGTTTGCGGTTCCGGCATCGGCAGTTGTTCCGGCTTCCGCCACGCTGGCCCCATCCGCGGAATCGGGGGGGAGGATCCTCCGGAAAGCCGCGAGGGCCGGGACTCCCGTATGCAACCTGATCGCTTGGAGACTGGCGAGGCAGGCCGCGGCATCGTTCCTGGCGGATTCCGCCCTGGCTCGCGCCTCCCGTGTGATTCCGGCGGCCTCGGCGCGGATCCGGGAGGATCGCCTGAGGCTCAGGCCCCCGAAGACGCCCAGACCCAGCCCGGCAATGCCAGACAAGGCGGCCAGGACGGGCGCTGCCGTCGGCAGGGGCATGGGAGTCTCCTTCGCGGGGCAAGTCAGCTCGTATGGTCGGCGGGAGCCGTCGGCGGGGCGAGTTGCTGGCAGTAAGCCTCAGGTTAGAGTCAGGTCAAGGCTACGGCGTTCTTATTTCGCCGCTCGGAAGTTCATGACCGTCGCGAAATGTCCGGAGCCGACTGGCCAGGACACGTTCCGTGTCGGCAGGGCCGACGGGGCCGACGGGGCCGTTGCGCAGAGTTCCTAGGTGCGTAGCGAGCCGGAGCGGATAAAGAGTACCGAAGGGTACCGGAGACGTGATCCCCAGCATTATAGCACGTCCAATCCGGCCTCCGTCCGAAGCCCTTGTCCGGTTTTTGGCCAAAATGTCGGCCATCGATCCGCGCCCGTCTCCGTTCACCTTCCGACCGCCGGACTCGCGACGTCTCCGCGCGGAAGGGCGTGGACGCGCCCGATACCTTAGACTCCGATAGCTTCTCGCATGACGGCTCGGATCGGATTCGCCGTATCCTGGCATTGCCTTGGGCGGAACCTGGACTACCCCGGACGAGCCTGAAGACGGAGAAGTTCATGGTCGATCGGTCCTTGAGCGGATCGCCGACAATGAGCGGCCCCGGCTCGGGCTTCGGTCGGACCGTTCAGCCCGGGCGTCTTTGAACGGCACTGCTTTGGTCTTCCGAGCCCGGATCCGTCGCCGTCTTGACTGTCCCTGCGGAGACGGAACGGGGCAGCCGCCCCTGGAGCGGAGAGGAAGGCGAGTCAGCACCGGAGGGGAAACCGTGATATCATTCCATCAGGTCACGGCCAGGGGACGTCCGGATCTCAAGCCACGCCGACCCCTCACGTGAGGGGAACGACAGGGGCGTAAGGGCCCACGATGGGATTTCTGCCAAGGGACGACCGGGCCGGTTGGACCCGCCCGGGCTGTCGCTTAATCATGCTATGGGGGAAAGGGACATTTTGACAGGAACCGCCGCAGGTGCGGCGTTGCCGCATCCGCGTGGAGAGCGGGTGCCGAGGGGGCTGGCATAAAGCGCATGATCGCAACATTGGATGCCGAACCCGGGATCCGGTTGCATCAGATGTCGCTTCCGGATACGTCGGCTGCCATCGTGGGAAGGGCGGCTGCGGAGATGGCAACGGCGGCACAGTCCATGCGACACGCAACTCACTACGCGATCCTTCGACGCGGCGCCTCCGGTTTCCGTGGCCCGCATCGCTCCAGGGTGACGTTAAGTGAACATGCCCGCGCGTCAGGCTCGCTGCCGGTACCCGCTTTTCCGCTCTCCGGTTCCGGACGCGCTCTTCGGGTAGGGGTCCCCCGGCATATGACCCTCAGATGCCGATATAGGCCAAGTCCTCGAGGACTCAGAGATCGGGGAAGGACTTTCTTGCATCGTGGTCAGACGGCCCGGCCTGCGAACGCGGAGAAAGGAGCATGGCATGGACAGTCAAAATCAGGATTCCCCTGTGGCGCGGAGCTCGCCATGTGCGCCCGCCGCATCGCGTTCCGCATCGGTATCGGCCATCGCGACGATTTCCCTCGGGACCGTTGCCGCAGCCGGTATTGCGGTCGCGGCCCTTTCAGGCCTCTCACAGTCCCCACTGGCCAATGCCGAAGCCTTCGCGACGCAGGTGGAGGACCCCGGCTCGAATTCAGGCGCGACGGTGGATGGCGCCCCGGTCTCCTCGGAAGTCGTCCCGTCCAACTCCGAAGCATCAGACGCCGCCGTATCAGGTGTAGCAACATCAGACACTGCAACATCAGATGCCGCCGCATCAGGCACTGCAACATCTGATGCCGCCGCATCAGGCACTGCGGCGGATTCACAAGGCCTCAAACCGCCAGCCATCGAGTGGTCCAGGACCTACGGAGGGAGCACATACCAGGAGCTGAAAGCCGTCGCCGCGGCGCCCGACGGCGGATTGCTGGCGGCGGGATGCAACAGGCCTGCGGATTCCCGACCCAAGTCCGATGCCTGGATCTTGAGGCTCGGCGCGGACGGTGAGGTCGAGTGGGACAGGACCTTGGGGGGCTCTGGCGGGGAGTGCGTTACCGCTGCGGGAAAGGGGCAGGACGGTTCCTGGATCCTGGCCGGTGTCACGTCCTCGTCCGACGGCGATTTCGCGGGGAGGCCGGTTGACGCCGGTATAGCCGGCTGGGCTGCCGGTATCGATGCTGACGGCAGGACCGTGTGGCTCAGATCCTTCGGGGAGGATGGAGTGCAGATTCCCCTGGCCGTAGCCGCCGTCGCGGACGGCGGCTACGTCATGGTCGGGGCGTGCCATCCGATCATGACCTCCTGCCCCGGGTGCCCCGAGGAGGGCATCATCGGCGGCGCGCTCGAGAGGGACGCCATCGGTCCGGGAAGTTCCGGGGAGTTCAGGATGCCAAAAATCGAGGACTTGCCAGACCTTAACGTGGTGACAGTCAGATTCGGCGGGGACGGCAGGACACTTGCTCGCTCCTGCCGCTCGGTCCCGGCCCTCCTGGAGACCGCCGCGGCTTCCGGAACCGCGGACGGGGGCGCGGTACTGGCTTACTCGTTTCAGGTTTGGGGCAACGGCTCGGAGACGCGGGTCGCTAGGATCGACTCGGGCGGCCCAGACGGCCCCGAAAATGGGGAAGCTACTGAAAATCCAGAAGATACAGACGGAAAGCTGTGGGACCGGCTGCTTCCCCTGAAAGACGGAGGTTCTCCGAGGGGGATGGCACCAACGGCCGACGATGGGTTCGCGGGATGCGGCTCCGCCGGGACGGATTTCGCGAGCGCGCGGCCGTGGCTCTTCCGTCTCGGGTCGGGAGGGGAGCTAATATGGGAGACCGCCGTCGGAGACGGCTTCGCGGGAAGCCTCATGGACGTAGAGGCGATGGAAGACGGCGGCGGCTTCGCGGCCGGGTGCGCAAAGAAGGCCCGCGACGCGGTGACCACCTGCGATTTGCTGGCCGTCCGGACGGACCACGAGGGCAAGGTCCTTTGGACGAGCGTCATGGGCGGCAACGAAGTCGACCTCGCAAGTGCCGTGACCGTGCTGGCGGACGGCGGCCTGGTCGCGGCCGGGCAGACCGGGTCGCGTGACGGCGATCTGGAGGGCATTCGCGGGGAAGGCGAGTCAGGCGTGGCCGGCTGGATCGTTAAGTTCAGGCCATGAAGACCCCCGCTTTAGGCGCGCCTCGTACCTGGCACCCAGCCTCTGATGCAGGCGCAGGGCCTGCCTGTCCGCCGAACCGGTTGCCAATCAAGATTTCACTGCAAAAACCCTCCCCTTCGTCAGGGATGCGGAACGCTATGCGGCCATCGCATTGGCACCCTGGCGCTAAAGCCGTATACCGCCGCCCATCTGCGCACCCTTTACCCAGACACTCTGCCCTCAAATGACTGCCAGGAGGTGAGGGAGGGGGTTTTTGCAGTGG
>JAISFS010000084.1 GCA_031263485.1 Deltaproteobacteria bacterium
GTGATGGCCTTGTCTTTCAGGAATTTTCTGACGAGCGTGTTGGAACCGGATTCCATCCAATAATTTGCGAATTGCCCATTGGAAATGAATGATTGAGCATCGGCGAAAAATGAGAGTATAGAAAACGGGCAGTACAGCATCGTTTTCCCGTCAAATGAAAATCCATCGTAATAGTCGCGGATAGCGTCCAGAAGATCCTTTTCGCTCTTCCCGCGTTTCTCAGCAATATTTCGTATGAATGGAGTGAAATAACGCTCCAGTTCCTCCTGGGTGTACCCCATGAATGAAGCGAATTCAGGACGGATCGAGATATCGATCAGATTATTGAGAAGGGAAAACATGCCCATTCTTGAAAATTTTGTAACCCCGGTGATGAAGGCGAAATCGATCAGATGTTCCGATGATTTGATCTTGGAATACAAATCTCGAACGACCTTCCGTGTCTCGGCAAGCAGTTGTTCGTTGTACACGAGCGGTTCCCTCTCGAGTAGCTTGATAATCGGCGCATCGTATTCATCGATCAGGATGACGACTTTTTGGCCGCTCGACTTGTGGACATCCCCAAGCAAGAAAAAAAATGCTCCCACGGAATCGGAGCCCCTCAGGGATACCCCGTGCCTCTCGGCATTGTCTTTGAGTTGGCCGATGAGTCTTTCCTCGAAAATCGCCTTGCTGTCGCTGTCCGCCGGAACGCTCATGTCCAGTACGATGACCGGCATGGGGACGAAAGCGGGGGAGCCCATCAGTTCCTCTGCCGCTAGCCCCCGGAAAAGCTCCGTCCTCCCCGAGTAGAAGGCGTCCAAGGTGTGGACCGTAAGCGACTTGCCGAATCGGCGGGGCCGGGCGCAGAAAAGGAAGTCGCCCGCCTCTCGCAACATCGGAAGATACTGCGTCTTGTCGACGTAGACAGCATTTTTTTGCCGTAGCTTTTCGAAAAGCTGCCAGCCAACGGGAAGGATGGGCAATTGTTGGGTCATCTGACACTCCTGCCGACCGTTGGTCTTCACGATAAAGCACGAGTACATCCCGGCACTGAACGTATTGTACAACTTTACGTGTTCCGGGTCAATCCACGACGGATTATTGAGGTTTCGCTGCGGACGGCGCATGTTAGGGAATCAGGCATGCCAGGGCTCAGGGAACCGGTTGCAGTAAGGGGTTTGAAGCAGGGAGCGGCAACGGGTTTGGCAGACAAGAGCTTGTCCATCCGCAACCGCCTGATAAATGCCAATGCTTCGCTATTTTTGCAACAGCTTCCTAGAATCGAGAAAGAGGCACCTGGACGTGGACGTAAACCCCGCTGACAGCGAGTTCCGGTGGGAGTCGAAATGGCTCAAGCATCTCCTCGGCACATGCTCCGGCTCCGGTGGCAGGGAGGTTAGCGTGGACGAGGCCCTCATGCGCCTGTGTGCCGGGGCCACAGACTCCGGTCCGGTCGATGTGCCTGGGATCTTTCGTCAGAAAGAGCCCAACGCCTGGCCAACCTGGCCGAGGACATTTACCGGGCGCTGGCTGCAGTTGTAGCCAACGCGATCCCTGGCCACTCTGAGGCCGAGTTGCAGTCGCCATGCACCATGGCGGTTTTCAGGAGCGGGCGGTGCTTCCATTTGGTCTACACGATGGAGTCGATGTTTCAGGAGCCTGGGACCGACTGGGCAGACGATCGGGGCGTCCCCATGGCACCGAACACCCACGCCCCCTCCGGGGCAGGCCTGCGCATGTAGGAGCCCGGCTACGCGCCGAGCTCTTTGGGCCCGGGGCTCCATGCTGCGATATATCCGATCCAGGTTAACATGTCCGTTCTGGAGGTAGGGGCCCTCTGCGCGGAACGCGCACGGCATGGGGACCCGAGCCCCGAGCCCTGGGGACGCCTGCCTCAGCTCTGCGGCGGTGACCGCCTCCGGTTGTCGTTGGGACTGCCTCCGGCGGATCAGACCCGATGGACTCGAGATGGGACCGCCGTCCCCTCCCCGTGGCTCAGTTGTCTTTCGGTCGGCAAGAGCGGGCTCTCCGGCGATCGGGAGGGCGATGCGGTGGACACGGTTGCGGGGACGCTCGCCGTCCTTGATGTCCTGGAGCACGGGATCAGGCGCGTTAAGTCCTTCCTCGACCGCCACGCCGGCAGGTTCTTCCGTGCAGAGTCGGCGCATACTGTTCTGGCTCCAGAGGTAGCGGATGCGGTCCTTCGTACGGTGGAGGAGGCATGGCGCACGGTGGAGGCGGTCCGGCGCACGTGGGAGTGAGTCTGCCGCAGGAGGGAGGCGGTCTTCCGCGGGATGGAGGTGGTCCGGTGCGCGGGGGAGGAGGTCTGCCGAGGGCGGGAGGTGGTCCGGTGCGGGAGGGAGGAGGTCTGCCGCAGGATGGAGGCGGTCCGGTGCGCGGGGGGGGAGGAGATTTGCCGCAGGGAGGAGGAGGTCCATCGTGCGGAGGAGGAGGTCTGTTGCAGGAGAGAAGAGGTCTGCTACGGGAGGGAGGCGGTCTGCCGCAGGCGGGAGGCGGACCGGTGCGCGGGGGAGGAGATTTACCGCAGGAGAGAGGAGGTCCATCGTGCGGAGGAGGTGGTCCGGCGCACGGGGGGAGGGAGGAGATCACCTGGGCGGTGAAGGTGCCAAAAGCCGGGAAAGGCAGGGTGAAGGACCTCAGAACGGAGTAGAAACGTTGCCGGGCGGCGATGGCGCGGACAAGGGGGCCCTGCGGCGGAGAGGGGGCCGTAGTCCTCGTAGGGATGGCCTTGAGGGGCCGTAGGCCGCCGTGATCGCCAGATCGGTCGCCCTCCTGGGCGGGCTCCGAAAAGCCGGTTGCCCGCCACTTGCCCGGCTCACAGAGGGACTGTAGCTTCCGTGTCGGCTTCCGCCTAACCGCCTTCCCTCGCGCCGGACCCCGAACCTGTACCACCTCGCGAATTTCCTCAAGCGGGCGGTCATTAGACACGGGACCAGGGCCGGGATCTCGCGGAGGCTTCTCGCGAGATCCGTGAGGCTTTCCGATGCGATCGGGAGGTGCAGGGCGGAGACGAGATCCTGGAATACTCTGAGGAGGCACCGTTTCAAGTTCGGGCTCTTCTCCTCCGGTGGCTGGACGGACACAGCCGTTGAGGCGCTCTGGAACCCTCACGTCGCGACCCTGCCTGGCCACATGGCACCGAAAGGACACCGCGCCCGGGACCGGATGGACGGACGGGGCCGCGTCTGGAGGGCCGTACTGCTTCTGGAGGGTTGCTTCACGTGCCGCGCCCTGGTGCGTGGGCTCCTCGCGGACCCGGGGAGGGCCGCGCGGAACTGATCAGCGAGGAGGGCCGCCTGGAAACGGGACGACCTGGTCTGACAGGCCGGGATCAGGCCCCTGGACCAGATCTTCCGACCGCCCCGAGATGATCCCGGCCTCTTCAGCCGGGGCGGGATCGGCGTCAGGCACGTCCTTTACCGGACGGGTTTCCTGTGCTTTCGGATCGCCATCCAGGGCCGCGCGATGCCGGTCGGCCCGGGGAAACGCCACGTGGATGGTTTCATATCGAGGCTCCGGAAGCGCATCCGGAAGTTTTTCGAAGAACGCTACCGCAGGCTGGCCCATCTCGTCATGGACCAGGCCCGGGCCGCCCGGAGCACCTCAGGCCGGGGGACGCGGGCGGGCGTCTGCCCCACCCTGAAGGGCGCCGTTTGACACGCCGTGATCATTGAGATGCTCGACACCCTCAGGCAGTACGGGCGCGGGACCCGCTTCCAGACGATGTCATCCGCCTCCTCGCTCCTGCGGACTTCATGCGGCGGATCCACGATCGTGCGCGACTCCTCAACATCGCGTCCATCGAGGTCGCCCCCTCCTACACGTCCCGGCAGGACTCTTTGAGAGGGACAGGGGAGTCCGGGGGGCTGGGGCGTCCGGGGCAGGAAGGTCATGCCCGAGGATTTCCAAGGTCCTGACTTGCTCCGCAGGGTTGCGCGTTCCCGCAAGCTCGCGGAAACGGGCGAGGCGGACGCGGAAAGACTCTGCCTGCTGGGGCATAGGCGATCGCCTCGCGGGGCTCGGGCCCGAGAAGGACATGAGGACGAGGCGCGTCCTCGTCGACAGCGGGTGGGGGGCGTTCGTCCCCGTCGATCCAGACTCCTCGGCCTGGGGCTTGGACGCCGCCGTCAACATAGCCCTGAGCGCTTCTTGCCTTCCGGCAAAAATATCCCGGAATTTTCCGGGGACGGTTCAGGCGTCAAGGCCTGGCGGGCTACCTGGCGACTGGCTTGTTCCGAGTCGGCCCCAAACCCGCAGGCGCCAAGGGGAGAACGGAAGCGGTGGGCGGGGCGAACGGGAGCGGTGGCGATCGGGAGCCTTTATCATGAAACGTTTCTTGGGCATCACGTCATTGAGTGCGCATCATATTGTGATGCCCCAAAAGGTTTCATACGCCGGGGTGTTGAAAATGACCATGAATGTAGGCTATCAGTCAACCCCGGCGCGAAGTTGGATATCGGAGGTCCGGGCTCATTCTTGCGGAGTCTTGCCCGGGGAGTCCTCCGATCCGCCTGCGGCAGGGGCGGGGGGGCGGGCCTCCCGCTTTGCCGCCAGGATTCCCCCCAGCTCGGAAGTGAGGACCCCCAGGATGATGACGGACGCTCCCACGGCCCCCAGAAGGCCGATGCGCTGGCCCAGGATGGGCCAGGCGAAGACGGTCGCGGTTATCGGCTCGAACTGGAAGCAGAGCATGGCCTGGATCGGGGTTGTGTATTTCTGGCAGGCGGTCTGGATGAATACGATGCCGATGGAGGCCAGAAAGGCGCAGAAGGCGAGCCCAATCCAGAAATGGGCGTTGGGCGCGAGCGGCCTGGCCAGATCGGGGTGGACTGGCGGCAGAAGTCCCCACTCGAAGACCAGGGCGGTCAGGAGCACCAGGGGGATGGCCCCTGCGAACTGGAGCACCAGGAGCCTCTTGGTCAGGAGAGGGTCATCGTCCCCTTCGGTGAAACGGTTGATGTAGATGAGGTACAGCGCCCACATGGGCACCGAGAGGAGCGCGATGACGTCCCCGGATTTCACGCCCTTGAAGCTGGGGTCTATGAGGAGCCAGAGGCCAATGAGCGCCAGGAGTATGCCGGCCAGGTTGTAGCCCTTGACCTTCTCCCTGAACAGGACGAAGGAGACGAGGGGGATGGCCGGCAGGGTCATCGCGGCGATGAAGGCCGCCCGGGGGACCTCGGTGAAGTTCACGCTGTAGTTCTGGAGGAGGTACCCGGTCCCCATGAGAAAGCCCAGGGTCAGGCCCCTTTTGGCGGTCCGTTTCGGGAGGCCCGCGAGGCACTTCCAGAACAGCGCCAAGGACGCCGCGAGAGCCACCAGGAACCGGAAAAGCAGGAACGTGGCCGGAGGGGACGCCTCCAGCCCCCAGCTGGTGAAGATGAACGAGAGCCCCCAGATGGTCGCAGCCCCCACTATGGCCAGATCTGCCTGCCAAGCTTTCATGTTCGCCTCCTGTGGCGCCGTCACCCCGATGGCTGGGTGAAAGGTCCCGAATCGGTCGGCCATGGCCTTGCCGCCGTCTTACTGATGGCCGGGGGAAGGGGCCAGAATCGGTCGTGTCTGGCCCGCCCGTCGTCTCCGCGTTGGACAGGAAAGGGGGCCGGATTGGTCAGTCGGGCTTAGCCCGGTCGCCGTCTTTGCGATTGCCGTGGGAAGTGCCCGAATAGATTGGTCGGGCCCGGGCCGATCGCCGTCTCCCTGATGGCCGTGGGAAGAAGGGGGCAGAATTGGACGGTCGGGCATTGCCCAATGGCCGACTCTCTTGGGTTAGGTGGGAGTTGCCCGAATCGGACGGTCGGATCTGGCCCGACCGCCGTCTCCCCTATGACCGAGGGAAGGGGTCCGAATCTGACGGGCTACCTGGCCAGGTCAACCTTTCCCCGAAAACCGGGGAAAGGGCCAGAATCAGTCGGGTCTGGACCGACCTCCGTCTTTCGGATGGAAGGGGAAAGGGTGCGGATAGAACAGTCGGGTCTGCCCCGACCGCCATTTCCTCGATGGCCGGGGGAAGGGATTCGAAGCGGACGGTCGGGACTGGGTCGAGCGCCATCTCCCCGATGGCCGGGGAAAGGGGCTCGAAGTGGACGGTTGGGGCAACCCCGGTCGATGTCTCGAAGCCCTGGAGGACCTGCAACCTGTAATTGTATCGCACCCGCCTTTATCATGAAACATTTCTTGGGCGTCACAGTATTGGGTACGCATCATATTGCGATGCCCAGAAAGGATTCATGCGCCGGGGTGTTGATAATCAACATGTTCGTGTAGAGGAAAAGTGACCGCAGGCGACCGTGTCGCCTTGTCAGGGACTTGTTGCATAGGAATGAAGCCATGCCTGGAGTCTGAGAAGCAGGGTGATGCTTCAACTGGAGGTCATGCGGATTAAGGATGATGCCTTATCGGGATCCTGTGCCGGGTGGAAGACGGCGTGTTAGGAACATGGGGCATGGAAAGGATATCGTGTCCGAAGCAAGCCGCATCGGAATGGTGCCGTGTCAACTGGACGGTCGAAACGGGATGGTGGCTGTGTCCGGAGAGAGCCGCATAGCACCAATGCCAAGCTCTGTTCTGTGAGCGCCAAGGGAGGTCTGCGAAGGAGACCGGGCAGCGAGGTGCCGGAGGGGGTGAGAGGGTGGAGCCTTGCGGGGGGCGTCTCATCACGAGGGCCCCTCCCTGGAGGGATCGTTGTAACCAGCGCTGATTAGTCTGAGGTCCAATGTCATCCTGTACGTGACATTATTGGAGAAAGACGCGGCAAGTTGAGCTGTCGGGGACGCTCCGTCTGTTTGGCTTTGAGCGTCTGTCGCATAAGGGGCACTTGTTGATATGGTATGTTAGTGTCCAATATGATAGTGTCAAAGAGACTGTGGATGAGTTGCGGGGACCTCAGCCTGAACCATACTGACAAGCGCTATTGATTCTGTTGTAGCTTTCCAGCAGGTCATCAACACGATCCCTCCGTTGACAATTCGTTGATTGCCGGTTTTCTGTGATCAGATGTAGCCTGCCCTTACGGCTACAAACGTGACATCTGTGGCCTTCATATCCCTTCTATCAGGGCCTCCAGTATGGTTTTCTTTACGAGCGATTTGGTAGTTGTGCCTTTGCAAGCCAAACAAAATAGCTTTAGGTTTCTGCCATAATATTCGTATGCGATTTCGGCATTCAAGTTTTCATCTCAATGGTCAAAGTAGCGTGGCGTGAAGGTTTCCGCGTCAGAGTGACAGCATGCCCGTCAGGGCATCCTCAAAGAGAGTTAAAGTTCTGGCACTTGTGGCAATGCGGGTAAGGGATATAATAAGTTTTGGCTCTTTGACATTTCGGATGGTAATGTGTAAATGCAATAGATAATGAACATCCTCTTCACCGCAAATGTCGAACTGTAAAGGTTAACAATGGTTTTCCGGTGTATTTTTTTGGCTCCTGTTACTGTGAATAACTTCTAATCTCCCTAATGCTATGTGGATTTCCACTAAAATTGATTTAATAATGATTATAAATTGCGGTTAATATTTGGCAAGAAGCGTTTTTTTAGAAATTCTTTTTTCCAATGGATCAACTATCATCTTAAATTTGATATTTGCATCTGCCTTAAGTTGTAAGCATGTCGCGAAGCCATTAGTATCTGTACTGACCATGTTGTCTAATGACAACCTGAATGAGGTATCTGATTTTTTTTGCAGATTATAGTAATGTATGTGAAATGAATCATTATTATCTGATGTTTTCATTTTGGAAAAATTAAATGTATGATTCATATAATTCCAGAAACAATCCTGGATAACTAAAACCAGATGTTTGTTTAAATATTCAAAAGTCTGGGCCTTATGTAATATCTGCATAAGAATTGTTTTTGCTGACATTTTCCAATTAATCCCGAATGATTTTTCGGATAAATCAATATCTCTGAAATGTAATCCTTTAGATGATAAAAAAGCTGTACGTTCACTCCATAAACTGCCGGTAGTATCAAGTGTTTGCAATTCAATGCCAACAAAATCAACTATCTTATCTTCACTTACAGATACAAGAAAAAAATCTACACTTCCTCCTGGAATATTGACTTCTGGCAATATATGTAAGTCATTGCCTGGTTTATGTAGTTTCAGTAAATTTACACAGTTAGAAAAAATTTGATTGTCTTCTAGCATCCGATGTGGACATATCACTATCCCATTGTAATCGCTATAAGCGACAGTACATATTCCAATGACAATATTTGCATCACTCTTTCTGACTTTAATGCATTTCTTCTCAGTATAAGGACAATATTTTCCAGAGACTAGGCGACCCCAATCGACATCATCACGCAAACAATGAACCCCAAATATTTCCTTAACCTTGTTGGAAGAGTCCATTTCCAGCAATCCGTTCTTTTGCAAAATCAATATATTGCTTTGAAATATCAATACCTATTGACTTGCGGCCATTTTCGTATGCTACTGCCATAGTAGTACCAGTACCACAAAAAGGATCTAAAATAATACCTCCAGACGGACAAGTCGTAAGGGTAGGTGTCCTGCAAAGGTCAGATGGATATGGAGCAAAATGTAACTTACGACCTTGAGTGTCTTCTGGAATTATGTCCCACACATCCCCCATCTTTGCTCCATCGGGATGATATTTTAAAAAATAAAACCCTTTCGCAACTAATTCTTTTGCACGTCCAGATACTCTTGTTGAATCCGAATGAGTTGAACGTTGTTGACCTCTGATAATCATTCGGAAATCAGCTATGATACCTTCTCGGACCTGGTTTAGAATATTTTCTAACTCAATAAAAGCTACATTTTTTTGTGCTTGTGTTAAAACTGTTGAAAGTTCGATTTGTCTTTTGTACCTAACACCAGTAACACCACTTGCTGAAATTACTGCACCGTGATGGATCTTTGCCTTAAGAGGCATTTTTCTGGCCATAGAAATATCGTAAAAATATTTTTTAGATTTTACAAAATGAAACAAGTTTTCATGGACATTCCTTAACTTATCAAGTGAATTATCAGGAGCGCCCTTGATTTTATTCCATATAATACTGTTTCTTAAAATCCATTTCTGCTCATCACACATGCGAAGAGAAACACGCCATGGTATACCTAATAAATGTTTATGTAGATACGAATCGCCAATATTGAGCCAAAAACTACCGGATGGTTTTAATACTCGATAAACCTCGCTGAAAACTCCAATTAAATTGTCAATGTACACTTTAAAATCAGTTTCTAGACCAATTCCATCTTCACAATCATAGTCTCTCTTGCCCCAATATGGCGGACTTGTCATAGCCATATCGATACAGTCGCATGGCAATTTTTTTAACAACTCACATGAGTTTCCACACAGAAAAAACGGCACTAACGATGAGTTGTTGAGATACTGGCTAATCAATTTAGTTTTCCTGAGTCCAATGGGAAACAAAAAAGCGCAATTCGCTCAGCTGATAAATCAATACATTAAGACTGTAAGACTGCCAACATTTAGAAATTTCGCCGGCACAACATGAAAATGATGAAGATTTAACGTATGTTGTTAAAATTCTAAATTCAGGAAGTATCAAATACGGGTGCCGATTTATAATTCGAGGAGCCGAGGAGTTAAAACCAAGAGCGAAGGTTGTTCGACACTCGGGGCATCTCACAGACTCAGAGGAAGCACACGTTCCCGCACTTGCGATGTCGGTCTTTCAGGGTTTTTGAACCATGCAAGTCCCCCCCGGAATGCTACCACTCAGCCCCCCTCGGTCCAACGTGTCAGAAACACGGGGTGGGCCCCGTATGTGGCGGCAAGCAGGATGGATGTCTACAGCATGTGGACTATTTCGATTAGATAAAATAGAGATTGGAATTATCGGATCACGTCTTGGCTGTCTAATCCTCCCGTGGGCTTGACAAGCCTTCAAGGGCTGAGGATTAAAACTGTAGTATCCTAAACTCATCATCTGCTTAAAGACTCAAACCATTTTATACACTTCCCTCTGATAATGCAACAGTCTTAAAGTCTCAGCCTCTAATCACGACCTTCCGGGCCCGGTCATCATCGAGCCCCGACTAAGGTGACCTTGCAGAATCCCCGCCCGAGTGTCTTGGGACATCTGACTTCAGAGGATTGGATTTGGGAAGAGCCCCCACCTAACCACAGTTGCTCCCCTCCGTTAACGGATAAATTAGAATTCGGAGGATCCCAATCAAGGTTCGGAGACGAAGGAGCCTTTCTTTCGGCTTTGGAAGCGTCCGTGATGTTCGTTCGCAGTCACACATGACGGCTTCAGTCACCGATGTTAAGAGGAGCTACCGCCTCTGCAAATCTCAAGAAAGTTACCCGCGGCCCTTATCCAGAGCTCTTGGCCCGGCTCCGGGTAGACCGCTCTCGGTCTTGCTTTCAACCTTTTTCCTTCGATTCCTCTTATTAGACGAAGGCTCCCGGCGGCCCGTAGATGATGCCGGAAATACATTTCTCGAGCAAGAAATCAAGTAGCTCCCCGTCAGTGCCATCCAACTCGAATTGCGCGAACAGTGTCCGGAACGTTGGCATCTCGTCCTCTACCACGACCAGCACGCCGCGCCCTGTGGCTATAAGATGGCGGTTTGCCGCAAGATAACCGGTACGCCTGTTCCCCAAGTTGAACGGTTTTCTCTGACAACACCACAGAAACAGCCTCAACGCCTTCTCGGTTTCGCATACGTCCATGCTCAACAGGGTGTTCAGCTCTTTTGAGGCGTTGTCTGGCCCGATTCTCCTCTCGGTGGCAATCGGTTTTTCTTCCCATGGCGGGGCAAACCCGCCTGCCAGGTAATGCGTCGCGAATGAGTTGATTTCGGACATGCAATCAAGATCAGTCTGCCTGTCCAACAAGTCCAGCATCTTCCTCCACCCGTTATGCACGTCCAGCACCGTTACCATACATTTTACGGGAACGTTGTTTACACTTAACCCGTAAAGCATCGTTTGAACATCTTGATATGAAAGTTCCGGGCAATCGATGCTTGAAGCGGCATATATCGTTTCGATCTTGATTATCTTGGCCACCGCCACGCTTTCGTGCCGGTTCATCTCGTAGATATCCTGCATATCCCTAACGCCTTTACACATTGCTGAACATATCTCCAGACTCTTTACGGTTTAGGCTTTGTATCTGGTATCGGAAGCTTATCGGTTTTGCCGACGATTCCGTTAAGATATAAAAAGTCAAGCGCGGGTGAATAATCGTTGGATTCGTAGAAATCAATCAGTATCGGCACGAAATGTCGGCGTGCTTCACCTTCAAGAAAGAACATCCCGCGGCCGTTCTGAAGCAGATGCTTGTTAGCTAACATCATTGCGGTCCTTTTGTTGCCGTCGAAGAACAACTGGCTTCTTGCGACCCAGAGGAAAAGCCTTAGCGCTTTTTGAGTATCGCTTTCCTCAACGGCAAACAGCGTGTCCAGTTCGCGCTGGACGTTCTCCCTGTCCGGTATCGCAGGCCTATATACGGTACCTGATATTCTTACGCCACCGTTACGCAATACCCCCCATGCGATCGACTCGTTAAACGCCACGACTCGGTTAATCCCGCAAATATATCTCAAAGTGATTTTCTTGTTGATTTTTTCCAACAATAATTTCCAGGCATCGCGCATGTTAAGAATTGAACGCACATCGCTTTCCGTCGCATTCGGAGTATTAATTCCCTGGAGGATGCTTTGCGTATCCGGGAAGGTCACGTTGCGATTCTCCATTTTCATTCCGAAATATACGGTCCTGTCCCACATGGCTTTGGCGAGTTCAACGCTTTCCTTGCGGGTCAAGCTAAATCTGTCCTCTAAATCGCCCATCGATTTTCTGGTCCTTTCATCTGCCATCTCGAAATCGATTATGCTAATAATCGAACATAACAATCGAATTTTGCCAGCTGATAAACCAAAAATCAAGCTCTTGAGTCTCGCGCCAACCCCCTTGGGACAGCAGGGTCGAGGCATGTGGGACAGCGTATCTCTTTAGCGTGCTTGGAATGGCGTGAACCGCTAACGGTTCATTGCCTCATATAGGCACGAATATTGCATGCAAAATGAGAATACATGTTGTCTTTTGTAGAAAAAAATTGTTTGTCATGAAATGTTTTTTAGGCATCACGGCATTGGGTACGCATCATATTGAGATGCTCAGAAAGGTTTCATGCGCCGGGGTGTCGACAAATCTACATGAACGTATAGGACCGGTGAGGGCTTCCGGCACCGGTCGTGCCTTTCCGCTGGCGTCCGGGAGCCGTGGTTTCCGCACGGGTGACATTGTCTGGAGGATGCCCGGAACAGTCGGCGTGCATTACGAGCATGTGATACCTGCGGTCAATTGGGTGCGGTCGGGACAGGATGCGGCACGAAGAGCCTGGGGGCTGGCTGTCCGTCCCGGATGGGGGAAGCGAGTGTGAGGAGGGGTGAACGATTACCAGGTTTAGAATATCGATATTGACCGATTCGCTGGAAAACGATATGCGCGACAAGACAGGAGAAGCCTTCAGGCCTCAGGCAACTGTAATCGCACTCAAACTCTGGGTTAGTGGGATGGGGGCTCTTTGTTGCACCTTTTCGGCTCTATCTTGGTCACTCTCTGACTCTTAACCTTAACCTCTTAAGAAATCGGCAACATGGGCTTCGGAAGCGCGACCGTCTCAGGGCAAGGGATCTGTCAGGCCAGTGCCGACTACCTGGCTAAACGAGGTTTGGGAGTAAAAATCCTGAATCCTAGCCTATATCCTTGATAATGATGTAAGTTTATCTATTTCGCGTCCCGGTCGCGCAACGTCGACATAAACGGAAGGCCGCCTTACGGAACTGAAAAGGTGCTCTGGTTTAGGGCGGCTGCTCCGAATCATCGCCTTTCAGGGACAAGTTAACTTGACGGCGTGAGCTGGCTTTATCATTCCATCAGAAGAAACCAAAATTCGAAACCCAAGAAAGTAATGGCAAGCTCATTGCCGCTAGCTCTTTATTTCATTTGTGAAAAATTGAATTTTTTGTTATTTTACTACGATGCTCACGCTTGTGTCATTGTCCCGCCGCCATTAGCCTTGCTATTGGCTCCGGTCAGGCCCGATGCAAGGTGGAGGAACTGGGCGGCCACTATGCCCTACTTTGTTTAGCAATGTCAACAATATAAGGGGGATGACACTGCTTAAGCTAAAATTAAGTCTGTGATATCAACTATTTGACAGACCTCGCGCCCCTCAAAATTGTTGGCTGTGCCTCGCGCATGCATCGCATATCCCATTAGGCGCATTCCGGTGCCGGAATCGGGTTTCCGCGACATGAGCCTTCGTGGCATCATGCCCGCTCCAAGACAACGAGGCCGTCAGGCCTGTTCCCAGGCGATGAAGCCGTGAGCCCCGTTCCCTTGGCATCGTTGCCGTTTGGCCCGATCCCCTGGCACCGGGTCCGCCAGCCACGTTCCCCAGTCCTTTGTGGCCAGCTGACTTATTTCCGTAGTCACTGGACCTTCAAGCCTCTTCCACGCATGTCGTGGGAGCTTCAAACCCATCCCTCCCCAGTCGGGTGCCCGTCAAGTCAGTCCTACCTCCAGCCTGGGGACCATCTGTCTCCTCCAAGATGTCAGGCAATGTGGAACACGTTCTACCGGCCACGAGGTCATTTGGCACATCCTGTTGTCTGAGGCCTGTAGGCCCGTTGATCTGTATACCGGTACATAAATACCCAATCAATCGGCCTCGGGACCGTCCGGCCCTCTCTGAGGCCGATGATATCTCCGGCAGTCCTGGTGTTGCGGGCTCCCTGAGGCGCTAGATGGGCTTATCGGCCCTTGGCGGGCTCTCTCATTGAAGATGGGTGCCTCGGCCACGTTCCCGCGGATCGCGGCGCTGGCCTCCATCCACTGTCGGTCGTTTAGCTGCAGGCTCCATACGCTTCGCCGGGCGCGACCCCTCGCGCCCCCTCATTTCCGCCGCCTTGGCGTCCGGTGTCAACCATATGTCGTTCAGAATCAAGATCAGCTTAATCGTTGGGCTGTTCGTCGTCCTATCCCTGGTCATCGGGGCGGCAGGGTCCATGTCCATCAAGACGCTGGATGCCGCCTTGGACAACACCACCCATGCCTCCGACCACTTCTCCATGCTCCAGACCGTCGCCTTCGACATCGAAGAGATAGCGGCGCTCATCCGCGACCTCATGCGCGAGAGCGATCCCATCGCCAAGAGCCAGATAAGGGACGAGCTCAACTCCGTTGCGGACACCCAGCTGCAGCCGGTGCTGGACAGCTACGTCCCGGTCGCGGACGAGGCGGCGGTCTGGCAGGCCTTCCTGAGCGACTGGGGACAGTTCATCGACAACATCCGCAAGGTCGAGGAATACAGCTCCGCCAACTCCGCTTATTTCGCCCGCAAGCTCTCCGAAGGGGCCTCCTTCAAGTACTGGATGGCCTACGAGCAGCCCATGAGGTGGATGCTGGAGAAGGCCAGGGCGTCCGACCACCCCCAGGCGATCGAGCTCGCCTTCCAGTTCCAGACGTGCATAGAGGCCGTCAAGGGCCTCCAGCTCTACGAGAAGCTGGGCGTCCAGGCCGACGTCCCCCAGGACAGGGAGACGGCGCTCAAGAGCGGCCGGGCCGAGATGGCCCGGGTGACCGCCTCCATGAACGCCATGGAGCGGATTCTCACGAACCCTGCCGTGGACGCGCAACGCCTCCAGGCCTTCAACGAGGCATTCACCGCGGCGGGCCGGGGGAAAATCAAGTTCAGTTCCGCAGGCACGGCCGACTGGGGGACGACCCCCTTCGATCTGCCCGATGACTTCGTGAACCCCGACTTCCGGGAGATCTCCCAGTACTACTGGCAGACGGTGAAGCCCATGCGCGGCGGGGGCACCGAGATCTTCAACCGCGTGGCACAGCTGGCAGGCGACAACAGCGCCTTCATGGCCAACCAGATCCTTGAGGAGAACTGCATGCCCCTGAACCGCGAGCTCCACCGGGAGCTCGCGGAGCTGGTGCAGGCGGGCCGCGTCCGCATGGGGTCGATCCAGGACGATGCCCGCCAGGCCTCCCAGCGGGCTCTGACAGTCCTCTATATAGCGACCGTCGGCGGGCTCCTCCTGGGCATCGGGCTCGCGGCGCTGTTCACCCACAGGCTGGACTCCTCCCTCACGCTGGTAACCCTGAAACTTGGGGACGCGAGCCAGGAGGTGGAGAGCGCGACCATCCACCTCAAGGAGGCCTCCCACTCCATGGCCGATTCCGCGAGCGAGAGTTCCGAGGCCATCGGGGAGACCAGGGCGCTATTGGAGAACCTCTCCGGCGCCATCGACAGGAACACCGGGCTGGCCGTCCAGGCGGACGAGGTGATGGAGGCGACCACCCGCGAGGTCCACGACTCCGAGGACTCCATGGCCAAGGTGGCCCAGGCCATGCAGGAGATCTACTCCTCCGGCCAGAAGATCGAGAAGATCCTGAAATCGATCAACGCCATAGCCTTCCAGACCAACCTCCTGGCCCTGAACGCCGCGGTGGAAGCCTCCCGGGCCGGCGAGGCCGGGGCGGGCTTCGCCGTCGTGGCCGAGGAGGTGAGGAACCTCGCGGTCCGGAGCGCGGACGCCGCCCGGGACTCCGCGGACCACATCTTCCAGATGATCCGCAACATAGACGTCGGCAACAGCCTGGTGAGCTCCACCTCCGAGAAGCTCTCGGTCACCGTCACGCACATCTCCCGCGCCGCCTCGCTCTTCGCCGAGATGGCGGAGTCGTCCAAGGTCCAGGCCGAGAGCGTGAGCGAGTTGAACGAGTCCGTGGTCAAGATGGAGGACGCCACCTACACCAACACCACCGCCTCCGAGGAGACCGCGTCCGCCAGCTCCAAGCTCCACGAGCAGGTGGACATCCTCCACGC
>JAISFS010000089.1 GCA_031263485.1 Deltaproteobacteria bacterium
AACAAGGGTCATGGACAGGATATTCACAGCGTATCCAACCCTCGGATACAGGAGAATGACAACGATCTTCAACCGGCTGTGGGAATTTCCCGAGCATCTCGCCCTCCTGTCCGAGCGTGACCGCGACGAATGGCCCTATTCGCCGTCAAACCCCATAAACCGCAAGAAGGTCAGTCGCCTCATGGTACTCATGGGACTGGAGGCGGTATACCCCAAGCGCAACCTCAGCAGGCCCAGGGAAAATTTCGGCAAGAAATACCCTTACCTGCTGAAGGGATTGAATATCGACCACCCAAACCAGGTATGGGAAGTGGCATAACCTATATAACCGTACAAAACGGCTTCATGTATCTATATGCAGCGCTGGACATCTACAGCAGGATGATCCTGCCCCATTCCCCCATCATAAAGCTTCTGAGGCATCTCGGGGGGCTTGAGATTCTTGATTTCCAGGTCTTTCAGGGCCATTACGGTACCACCTCCTGCTTGGCAGTTGATACCGTAAAACCTTCTGGTTGTCAACGGTACCAGGCGGACTTCCGTGGACTTGGGCTCTCCAATGTAAATGCCAAAAAGCCTTATAAACAAAGGACTTCCGGACTTTTGCAGACTTTATCGGACTTTGAAATGGTAGTCCAGGAGCCCCTCGACCCCTTGCTCGATGAATCGTTTCCTCCACTTCCCGACCGTGTCCGGGTCCATCCGGAGAGCCTGCCGATATCGGCATCGCTCATGCCCTCTCGGCTCAGGAGCACCGTCTTGGCGCGTTCGACAAGGTAGACCGGCAATTTCCTGCTGTTGACCCAGCCAATCAAGAATACCATCACAAAGGAGTTGATGTAGGGACGTTCGGCCGTGCGTGACATCTTGCGTCTCCTTTCAGCCCGAACCATAGCATCTTTTCCCTTAGCTGGCTGCCCCAAAACTGCTTATATTCTGCACCAAAACTGCCTATATTTAAATATAGTTATAGTTACTTATTTCCCGATGTTCTAATGCCTCTGCACACCAGGAATCGACAGCCGTAGACAGCCATGGTCACGTTGGAATAGCCGAGGCGGAACCAACGGAACCCAGACCGACAGGCATCGAAGTCGGCCCCTGGTCTTCATGCCCATCGGTCGAGGCCTGCCGCGCCCGTGAGCTCATGGGAAGCTCACAGGGGCGGCCAGGCGCTCGAAACGGTCGACTTCAGCATTTCGCAAGCTCGCATCCGGACTCTCTCCGCGATGATTTCCGCTCCTCACCGGTCGCCCGTGACCAGGCGCATCCGGAGATGCCTCCAGGCAGGAAGAATCGTCCCCGCCACACGGACATCCAACAGCGCGGACATCCAGCAGCGTTGGCGTCACCGCTGGGTGGCGCGCGCCCGTACCGGTACAGGCTATCAAATCGCCTCGGGAAACCTGCCCGCGCTTGCCGAAGGCCGCATGGCGTTCCGCTCGATTTCTTCCGGGAATGCCTTCCAGGCGCTCTTGAGCGCCGCCGTGGCGGCGCGCCCCAGTCCGCAGAACGATGCCTGGGTCATGACCTCGCAGAGCGACCTCAGCATGTCCAGGGTCCCGCGATCCGCGTGGCCGGGTTCGGCCAGATCCAGGAGACATTTCAGTACCGCCGGGTTCCCGTTGCGGCAGGGCGAGCACTTGCCGCAGGACTCCCGGACGAAAAAGCGGGAGACCGCCGCGAGGTAGTCCAGGAGCGGCACCTCATCGCCCACGGCGACCACCGCCCCGGACCCCACGGCCAGCCCGGCCTTCCTCAGATCGGAGTAGGAGTAGACGGTATCCAGGAGAGCCGGCTGGACCACCGGGCCGCTCTGCCCGCCCAGATGCAGGAACCCCAGTCGCGATCCCGGCCTCATGCCTCCCCCGTACTCCTGGGAGAAGACGAGTTCGCGGAGGGTCACGGCGCCCAAAGGAATCTCGTAGACTCCAGGACGCGCCGCGTGGCCGGAAAGGCAGACGAGCTTGGTGCCGCCGCTCTCGGGATGGCCCAGATCCAGGAAAGCCTTCCCGCCCATGTTCACGATCGCGGGCACGTTCGCGAAGGACTCGACGTTGTTCACCAGGGTCGGCGCCCCGAAGAGCCCCACCTCGGCCAGATGCGGGGGCTTGATCCTCGGCTTGCCCGCGAGCCCCTGGGTGGAGTTCAGGAGCGCCGAGTTCTCCCCGCAGACGTAGGCGCCTGCCCCCGAGACGATCTCGACGTCGAAGTCCAGTCCGCTCCCCAGGATGTCCCTGCCCAGGAGGTTCGCGGCCCTCGCGCTGTCCATGGCGCCCGCGAGCCCCCTCTGGACGGAACGGTACTCGCCGCGCACGTAGATGTAACCGGTGGACGACCCGAAGACCCGGCCCGCTATCGCCATGCCCTCGATGAGGAGGAAGGGGGCCCTCTCCATTATGAAGCGGTCCTTGAAGGTCCCGGGCTCCCCCTCGTCCGCGTTGCAGACTATATGCTTGGGGAAGCCCTCTATCGCCAGGAGCTGTTCCCACTTGTTCCCCGCCGGGTAGGCGGCACCCCCGCGGCCCAGGAGCCTGGCCGCCTTCACCTCGGAAATGATCGCCTCCGGGCTCATGCCCAGCGCCTTCCTCAGGCCGGCGCCGCCGCCCCTGGCCACGTACCGTTCAGCGGACAGCGGATCGGGCTCGTCCGCGCCCTCCATGAGAATCTTCACAGTTCGCATCTCAAGGCCTCCCTCGCGCCCGGCACGCCGTCCCGGAAGCTCCGGACGAGCGTCTCCGCGTCTTCGGCGGACTTCACCGTGTACGCCTCGTCCCCCACCTTCACCACCGGCGCCCCGGCGCACCTGCCGCAGCAGCCCGACACCTCCAACGTAAGGGACCCGTCCTCGGAGGTCTCCCCCTCCTCCGCCCCCATGGCCGCGGAGAGCCACTCAAGGAGCTCGCCCCCGCCGTTTATGAGGCACGGGGGGCTCAGGCAGACCTCCGCCACACAGCGGCCGCGCGGGGTCAGGGAGAACATGCTGTAGAAGGTGAGGATCTCGTAGACCCTGGCCAGCGGCACGCCCATGGCCCGCGAGGCCGCGAGCGCCCAGCGAGGCGCCACGTGGCTACTCCCGGACGCCTCCTGGACGTCCAGGAGGGCGGCGATTATCTGTTGCGGGTCGTTGCGGTAACTCGCGAAGATCGCGAGGACCTCCTTTTCGTCCAGCTCGATCATGAATGGTCCCTCCTAAGGGCAGCCGCCCCGTCGGGCGGCATAATGCCGCGCCCACCGGGGGGGGGCGCGGGGCTTCTC
This sequence comes from Deltaproteobacteria bacterium, assembly GCA_031263485.1. Taxonomy (GTDB): domain Bacteria; phylum Desulfobacterota; class Desulfarculia; order Adiutricales; family Adiutricaceae; genus JAIRZX01. Next base: position 3,259 of record JAISFS010000089.1, read on the forward strand.
GCGGCGACCGGCCGGAGGCTTCGCCAGGCGACCAGTGTGAGGCTTCTTCCGGCGACCGGCCTGAGACTTCTCCCTGCGACCGATAAGAGGCTTCTCCTGGCGGTCGGCATGTGGCTTCGCCCCCGGACGCGGGAGCAAGATTGCCTGTTCAATGACGATACCTATGGCGACAGGCACCTCGGCATGGACTGCAAACCCTGACGGTTTTCGGCGTCTCGGCGCAGGGGAGTGCGCCGCCGCCCGGCATACCGCCCATCCTCACACCGCCTTCCGGCAGGCCGCCCCTCGGCGCACCGCCGCCCGGCAAGCCGCCCCCTCTCGGGAAGCGGTCTTCAGGCCACGGCGGCGCCCGTGCGCCTCTCGCTCAGGCGCACGGCCTTCATGAGGTTCCTGAAAATGAGCGCCGAGGTGAGCGAACCCACCCCTCCTGGCACCGGCGAAAGCCTGGCCACGACCTCGGCGGCCATTGGATCGACGTCGCCCGCGATCTTCCCGTTCGGCAGGACGGATATGCCCGCGTCCACCACCGTCTGGCCGGGGCGGAGCATGGAGGGGACTATGAGACCGGCCCTGCCTGCGGCGGTAAAGACTATCTCCGCCCCGGACACTACCCCGGCCAGATCCGCCGTCCGGGAATGGCAGACCGTCACCGTGGCGCTCATCTTCACGAGCATCACCGCGAGAGGCAGGCCCACTGTCTCCCCGCGTCCGACCACCGCCACGCTCCTGCCCTCCGGGCTCACGCCGGCCTCTTCAAGGAGCGCGAGGCACGCCAGCGGCGTGACGGGGAACAGGGCGTCCTCGTCGTCTCCCCGCAAGAGCTTGCCTCGGTTCACGAGATGCGTGCCGTCCACGTCCTTGGCGGGGTCCAGCTCCGCGAGGACCCGGGCGAGGCTCACCTGCGGCGGCAGGGGGAGTTCCACCATGACGCCGTGTGTGCCTGGGTCCGCCGAAAGCCTCCCGACCTCCGCAACGACCGCGGCCTCGGAGACGTCCGCGGGTAGCGAGCTCAACTCCACTTCCACTCCCAACTCCGAACCCATACGGATTTTCGAGCGGGAGTAGGCGCCGGACGCCCCGTGCTCGCCCACCAGAACCACGCCTAGCCTGGGCCGGATCCCCCTCGCCCGGGCCTCCCCGACCTCGGCCGCGATGCCCGCCTTGATGCGGGCCGCCGCATCGGCCGCCTTCAATATGATGGCTGTCATCTGGTTGCCTCCTGAACCCGCCGCGCGGGCTCGCTCCCGCTTGCTGAATCGGCCGCGGGAAAGTCTGATCCTTAGAAAGTCTGATCCTTGACTTCCGGACCCGTTGCCCGGCAGGGGCCCTCGGGACCGGAACGACGCTGGCCCGGCAGCGGGCCCCCGGCTGAACCCGTGAACGGTCCCTTCAGCGCCTCCTGGTCTCCACCAGGCTCATGGTCTCTTCCATGACGCCGCCCGTGCGGGCGAGAATCTCCGCTTTCCGGGCCTTGACCTCCGCCAGAAGCTCCCCATCGTCCAGCGAGGGCAGGTTCACGTCCACCGAGAGCATGGCGGCGCGGACCACGGCCTCCAGAAGAACTGCCCCCACACCGCAGTCGTTCACGGCACCAGCGTTTCCGAAGGCTGCGAGCCTGCGGTTCAGATCCAGGAGATCGGCCGCCTTGCGGGCTATCTCCAGCGGTGCCGTGACCGCCTGCCGCATGGCCGACCTGACCGCGAGGCTTCTCGCCTCCGTTTCGGACGGGCCGGTCCCGCGGATGCGGCGGGCCCGCATCACCGCGTCGAAGGCCTCCATATCGGCCGCCGCCAGGCGCCTGAAGTCCTCCATGCCCTCCCGGAACGCCCCGGCCATGGCTTCCGCCTCGGGCCGACGTTCCTCGTAGCCCTTCTTGCCGAGGGTGAGGTTGGCCACCATGGATCCCATCGCGGCGCCCAGCGCCCCTGCGGCGGCGGCGATGCTCCCGCCCCCGGGCACATGGCTCCCGGAAGCGGCGGCGGCCAGGAAATCCTCGAACGGCGCATTGAAGTCATGGCTGCAGGCTTGTACAGAGGTCATTGCAAGTGCCTTTCCCGGGCATCGTGCCCGGAGCAGTTCACGGCCGGTCTCCGCGGCCGGTCGAAGGCGGGTTCCTATCCGCGAGCCCGGAGGCCCGGAGGCGGCAGGCTATGCGGGCTTAGCAGGCTATACAGGCGAGCGGGCGGGGCGACCGGAACGAACGTCTTGAGCCGGCACGGAATGCGTGCATACCCGGATACGCGCTTCCGAACGCGATAGCCGGGACCGCCTGCAAGGAGACGGGCAGGGCCCGCCGCCCTCCCTCTCCCGGGGAGGCGGGGAAAACCGGAAGAGGGAGCGTCGGCCAGGGGCTCCCCAGCCTGGACATTGACCGTTCATGGCCGACGCGTGGCGGGCTTCCCGCCCATGGGCCGGACCCCCGGGCGGGAAGGCCGTACCGGCCCGGACGGAGTCCCCCGTCGATGGGCCTGCGGAAATGCGGCCGACGGAAAGCCGCCGACGGTAAACGGGCTTGAGGAATTAAGGCCGACGCAAAACGGGCTGGCGGACAGCCGCCAGAGGTAAACGGGATTGCGGAATCAAGGCCGCCGAAAAACGGACCTGCTGACTGCCGACTTCTGGCAAATTGATTTGCGGAAAGCGCGTTTGCGGAGCGCACGTTTTTGGAATGCGGACACGCCGAAACCGATTCGCAAGATGCGGACCGGCGCGTCCCCAACCGGGACGGAGACCGCCGCCCCGCCGGAAATCAGCTTCGGCAGGCATTCCGGTACCGGCGCCGCCCACGGATTCACGGGGGCGCGTCCCTAGAACAGCCCCCTCACCTTCCCGGTGTCGGTGTCCACGTCGATCTTGCGGTAGGCCGGATCCGAGCTCATGCCCGGCATGAGCGAGATGCCGCCGACCACCGGGACCACGAAGCCGGCTCCTCCGTACAGGAGCACGTCCCTGACGAAGAGTCGGAAACCCTTGGGCACGCCCTTGAGCATCGGGTCGCCGGAAAGCGACAGGTGGGTCTTCACCATGCACAGCCCGTACCTGGAGACGACCGGGTCGGCCTGGTGCCGCGCGAGCTTCGACTCGGCCTCGCGGGCCCAGTCCACGCCGTCGGCCCCGTAGACCTCCCTGGCGATGAGTTCCACCCGTTCCTTGAGGGGCATCGACAGCTCGTAGAGGAAGCGGAACTCGCTCGGCTCGTCGCAGGCCTCCTTCACGGCGTCAGCGAGCTCGAGTGCCCCCTCGCCGCCCTTGAGCCAGTGCTCGGACACGGCCACCCTGGCGCCCTCCGCCTCGCAGGCGCGGCGGACAATCTCTATCTCCTCCCGGGTGTCCGTGACGAACCCGTTGATGCAGACTACCGGGCTTATCCCGCTCTTCCTCACCGTGCGCACGTGGTGGAGGAGGTTGGGCAACCCTTTTTCGACCAGCTCCGGATTCGGCATCCCGTACTCTGGGGGGAGCGGGTTTCCCGGCTTCGGGACCGGGGCGCCCCCGTGGCACTTGAGCGCGCGCACCGTCGCCACGATTACCGCGGCGTCGGGCCTCAATCCCGAATAGCGGCACTTGAGGTTCCAGAACTTCTCGAACCCTATGTCCGCCGCGAACCCGGACTCGGTCACGTGGTAGTCGGAGAGCTTCAGGGCCAGGCGATCGGCGACAATCGAGCTCTGGCCGATCGCTATGTTCGCGAAGGGGCCCGCATGCACGAAGCACGGCTGACCCTCCAGGGTCTGCATCAGGTTCGGATTCATAGCCTCGACCATCCAGGCGCACATGGCGCCGGCGACCTCCAGGTCCTCCGCTGTCACGGCTTTCCCGGTCCAGTCGTAGCCGACGATGATCCTGCCCAACCGTTCCCTCAGATCCTTAAGGTCGCTCGCGACCGCCAGGACCGCCATCACCTCGGAACTGACCGCGATGTCGAAGCGCGACTCCATCAGGTACCCGTCGGACTTGCCGCCCAGCCCGACCATGACGCGCCGGAGGCACTGGCAGGTGAAGTCCATGACGAAGCCGATATTCACGCGGGACGGGTCGATGTCCAGGCGTCTCAGGCTCCGTTTGGCCAGGAACCTGTCGTCGTGGTTGAACTCGTGCTGCATCCTCGCGTTCAGGGCGGTCATGCAGAGGTTGTGGGCGTTCATGACGGAGTTGATGTCCCCCGTGAGGCCCAGCGAGAACGGGGCGAGCGGCGCGCACTGGCTCATGCCGCCCCCCGCGGCGGAGCCCTTGATGTTCATGGTTGGCCCGCCCGAGGGCTGGCGGATGGCGGCGGAGACCTTCAGCCCCCTCAGGCCCATGCCCTGCACGAGCCCCATGGTCGTGGTGCTCTTGCCCTCCCCCAGCGGGGTCGGGGTGATGGCCGTGACGTCGATGTACTTGCCGTCCGGCCTGTCCTTGAGCCTCCCGAAGGCGCTCATGTAGTCGATCTTGGCCACGTAGTGCCCGTGGGGGAGGATCTCGTCGTCCAGAAGCCCTATGCTCGCGCCGAGATCGCGGACCTTCGTCAGACCCGGCTCGGCCGCCTCGGCTATCTGATAGTCCTTCGCGCCCTTAAGCGTGTAATCCTGCCATCTCAAAGCCATTGTGCCCTCCCTCGGGAGAACCGCCGCCGACCCGGCCGCGGTAAGATAGATTGAATTCGCGTCGCGCGCGGCGGGATCCGTCCCTCGCTTGCGGCCCGCATAAGGCCGAAAACGTCCGGGTTCCGCCCTCATCGTCTCATCGAAAAGTCACATGAAGCTTCGCGCCGCGGTCCTCAGACCAGCTCCGTAGGCCTCAACGTCCACAGGTCTGGCCCGATCCGACCGTCCGGCAAGGCCATCCGTTCCTGCCGTAAGATTCCGGCAGTCCGGCAAGGCTATCCGTTCCTGCCGTAAGATTCCCTCAGTCCGGCAAGGCTATCCGTTCCTGCCGTAAGATACCCGCAGTCCGGCAAGGCTATCCGTTCCTGCCGTAAGATTCCCGCAGTCCGGCAAGTGCATCCTGTACAGAAGTCGGCTACGGAAGTCGGCTACGGAAGTCAGGCAAGGACATCGTTCCTGCCTCGGCACCGACCGTCCGGCAAGGCCAACCGTTCCAACCGCAAGCTCCGGCCGATCAGCCCTTCACCGCCGTCCCGGTAGTTCCGCCTCCCAACGGCTTCGCTCCCAGGCCCAGGCAGTAAGGGGCGGCAACGAACAGCGCCCCGCCTACCACGTTCCCCAAGGTCACCGGCAAAAGATTGCCGATGAGGAAGTCGCCCCAGCCGAACGCTGCGGCGAGGGCTCCCGGGGCAGCGAGGTAGCCCGGGTCTGAGGCCGCGAGCATGCCTGCGGGGATGAAGAACATGTTGGCCACGCTGTGCTCCATGCCGAGCGCCACGAACCCGAATATCGGCGGCCAGATGAGAATGGCTTTCGCCGCGCCGCTCGCGGTGGACAGGCTCATGAACACCGCAAGGCACACCAGCTGGTTGCAGAGTATGCCTTTGGCGAACAGCGTCCAGAATCCCTGCGAGCATTTGGCGGCTGCGAGCTTGACCACGTACAGCGCAAGGGGCGGCGGGCCACCGTCCCCGCTTTCCAGGTAGATTCCGGTCCAATGGATCATGTACGCCAAAAGGAGCGAACCCGCGAGGTTACCCGTCCAGGAAAGGGCCAGCGCCCTCGTGCCCGCATGGATCCCGGCCCTGCCCCTCATCATCGCCCCGAACACGTACATGACGTCCCCGGTGAAAAGCGCCGCGCCGCCGAAGACGACCAGCAGGAGCCCCAGCGGGAAGGTTCCCGCGAAAAGGAGCTTGCCGATTGAGCCCCACTCCGCTGGCACGCCGCAACCGGCACGTATGGCGAGTGCCCCGCCGAAGGCAATGTAGATTCCGGCCAGCATGGAGGCTAACAGAAGCCTCCCCGCAGGGGCGCTGGCCCTCGCCGCCCCCAGGGCGCAGACGGCCTCAGCCGTCTCGGGCACCGTCTTCAGGCTGCTCACGTCGTTCATGACCTCATGTTGGCCTTGCCGAAAGGCTGGGCGGTATACCCCCCAGGACCGGTGACGTCCCTTGCGGGCCGTCCGGGAGCGGGCGGGATCGTGACGGGCTGGATCGGGGCTTCCCGGATCGCGACGGGCTGGATCGGGGCTACCGGGAACGGTGAGCGGTCGCGCCCCTGACGGGATCACACGGTGGTCTTTGCGGTAAAGGGATAACGGGATGGTCGCGGCGCCCCCGGAGATCCAGGGATCTCGGCTCTGCGAACGAAAACGGACGAAAGAACCTTTTCAGACGCGGGCATTAATCTTGGAGTCCGTAGCCCGCAATCATCTCGGGAATAGCGGGAAACCATTGCCTCGCTCACGGCGTTATAGGACTTATGAAGACGCCGTTGGCTCCTGAAGTGGCGTTGACGAGGCTCGGAGACAGTCCAGAAAATCGATTGCATTAAGGAAGCTTACAAAATCGCCCGGTTCGTACGGACCGAACTTCAAGGCTTGATTCGAGACATGCCGGTAAGCTCCGGCGTAGGCCATGCCACCTGGCGCACCCGTCTCAATCAGACGGGACCGTCACCTCTTCAGATCCTGTAAAGGGCGAGTTAAAGACTTCAGAACATGATGCCCAACCGGAAATGTTGCCGGTTCCTTACGGCATACGTCGTGAGCCGCGGATGATCGCGGAGTGCCTTTACACGAAGACATGACAGGCACCGAAGACCCTCATAGAAACCGTTAGAATTTCAGAAATCCGTGAAACCCGTAGATGCTTGCCTCAGATGCCCCCGCCCATGCGCCCCGTCCCGTAAACATCGCCATGCATCAAAGCCATGCTGCCATATTTCCTGCAATCCTAGAGATGCATTGACCAAATGTCGTACGGCACAACCATTCGGGAGGTCATAGACCATCGGACTCAGGACCGCATGGATGCCAGTGATAGCCTGGACACCGGAAGGCGCATAAGGCGCCGAAACTCGGCGACCCTGCGCCGACTGCCCAGGAGAAATGCGCCGCCGGAACGTCGCGATGCGGCACCGACTTCGCCAACGGCACCGGAAAGGCACGGCAACGCGCCTCCCCGATCGCTCGTACGCCCGAGGCCGCGGCTGAGCTTGAGGCGAAGGCCGCCCCAAAGGCTCCCGGCAGCCCCGAAGACCGGCCTTTGGCCCCGGGTCCGGCAAACGGAACGGCCACTTGCCAAGGGTCCGGGAAAAGGACCCGCCTCAGGCCCACTGGTCTGGGCAAAAGGACCTGCCTCAGGCCCCGGGTCTGGGCAAAAGGCCGGCCTTTTCGGCCACTACGGGGATCATGTGCTCCCACTCGACGAACATGAGATGCACCCCGGCCACGCCGGGCATGGACTTCATCTCCTCTATCTGCTCGCAGGCCATGGTCACGCCCTCCTCGGCCTGCCTGTCCTTGGGGACGCCTTTGAGCCTCTCGATATACGAGTCCGGGACGGTTATGCCGGGGACGTTGTTCTTCATGTATTTGGCCATGCCCAGGGACTTCAGGGGGGTGATGCCCGCCATGAAGTAGGCCCTCTCCGCGAGCCCCATGTCTACGGCCCTCTCCATGAAACGCCGGAAGCGGGGCATGTCGTAGACGCACTGGCTCTGGAGGAAGTCCGCCCCGGCCTCCACCTTCTTCGCGGCCCTGAGCACTCGGAATCCCTCGGGGTCGGCGAAGGGGTTGAAGGCCGCACCGATGAAAAGCCTGGGCCTGCCGTCCTCGGGGAGCTCCTGGCCGGAGAGGAGCCTCCCCTCGTCCCGCATGCCCCTTATGGCGCCGATGAGCGAGACCGAATCGAGGTCGTAGACGTTCTTGGACTGGGGATGATCGCCGAACTTCTGGTGATCGCCCGACAGGGCGATTATGTTGTTCACCCCCAGCGCGGCGGCGCCCAGGAGATCCGACTGGGCGGCGATGCGGTTGCGGTCCCGGCAGACCATCTGCATCACCGGATCGAGGCCCTCCCTCAAGGCTATGACCGCGGCCGCCAGAGACGACATCCTGACCACCGCCGTCTGGTTGTCGGTAATGTTCACGGCGTCCGCGGCGCCCTTGAGGGCGCGGCACTTCGCCTCGACGTCGGCTGCCCTGGCGTTGCGGGGCGGCCCCAGCTCGCCGGTCACCGCGAACTTGCCCGCCGCGAGGGCCTTCTCCAGCCGGCTCGCGGTCTTGAGCTGCCCCGTCATCGTAGGAGCTCCTCGCGGACTACACTCCGCGGGCCTCCATCGCGGCTGGAGCTCCAGTCCTTGAGCGGCCGGGGGCTCGCAAGCTCGTCCATCCTCCCCGCGGCCTCCATGCGCTCCACTATCAGATGCCAGGCGCAGTCCGTCTCCCTCGAGACCTCGCACTTGCCCCCGGCGGAACCGCCGCAGGGGCCGTTCATGAGGCTCTTGGCGCAACGCGAGATCGGGCAGACGCCGCCGTAGAGGTGCATGACGCAGTCCCCGCAGGCCTGACAACGCTCCGCCCACACGCCGTGCGCCAGCGCCCCCCCCATGAACAGACAGTTGAGCGCCGGGTAGATCGTCTCGGAAGGGTAGCGCTCCGCCAGGAACTGCGGGCCTATGGGGCAGGCCATGGACAGCACCGCGCCGTAGCCGCCGTCGAGCTTGGCGGCGAGCTCGTCCACGTACTCTGGGTCGCACTGACGCTCCAGGGTGAACTCGTCCGCCGTAAGCCCGCGGCCCTCGCCCATGGCGTCCAGGCGCAGAAGGGAAGCCAGGATCCCGACCTCCTTCGCGCCTCCCGCGTTGCAGACGGTCACGCAACCGCGGCAGCCGACGACCAGGATCCTGTCCCGTCCGGCGATGAAGGACCTTATCTCTTCCAACGGTTTTCTGGATGCGATTATCATGATGACTCCTGACTGCTCCGGGGGGAACCGGCGGCCGGGACCGCCGCCGGCGGGACGGGCCGGACGGTTTCGGCCTTCGATGCCATGGCGGCCGCGGGGCCCGGCCCGAGCTCTGATATCCTGCGGGAGAACTCCCTCGCGATCTCCGCGAAGCGCGGACCCTGGGACGCCGAGAGGTTGTACATCTCGACGCGCATCCCGTCGATGCCCGCCGCCTCCAGCTCCTGCCTGAGGCGCAGGACCCTCCTGCGGGCCCGGAGGTTCCCGTCCAGGAAATGGCAGCTTCCCTCGAGGCACCCTGCGGCGTAGACCCCGTCCGCCCCGCCCTCGAGCGCCTTCAGGGCCAGGATGACGTCGAAGCGGCCGGTGCAGGGCACGAGCACTATCTCGATGTTGGGCGGGTACTGCAGACGCATCGAGCCGGCCATGTCGGCCGCGCTGTAGGCGCAGTACTGGCAGCAGAATGCGATGATCCGCGGCTCGAAGGCGCCCGGCGGGGCTTGTTCCGGCAGGGCGCCGGAGGCTTGGGGAAGGTCGGTCATGGCAAAGTCTCCCTCATAGGTTCGCTGCCTGAGGCCGCATCCGAGGCCGGCGTCAGCGGAGGCCGTGTCCGAGGCCAACGTCCGTTGACGAGGCCGACGTCCGCTGAGGCCGTGTCCGAGGCCTACGTCCGCTGAGGCCGTGTCCGAGGCCTACGTCCGTCAAGGCCGCTTCCGAGGTCGGCATCCGGGGTGGCCGCGGCCTGCGGGAAGTCCCCCGGCCGGGCCAGGCCGGCATCAGGCGCCGGAGGCCAAAGCAGCCACCTTGGCCAGGAGCTGCTCGTCCGTGAAGAGCCTGAGCCTTATCGCCTTGCCCGGGCATTCGGAGACGCAGACCCCGCACCCCTGGCAGATCGCAGGCTCCATATGGGCGTGTCCGGGCTGGGACGGGTCATCCTCGTTGGGCACGATCCGGGGAACCTTGAACGGGCAGGAGCGCACGCAGGTGAGACAGGCGGCGCATTTGGCGGGATCGCATTCGGCCACCGCCCCTCCGGTCAGGATGAATGGCTTGGCGAGCAGGGCGCAGGCCCGGGCCGCCGCCGCCTTGGCCTGGGAGACGGACTCCTCCACGGGTTTGGGGTAGTGGGCGAGCCCGGCCAGAAACTGCCCGTCCGTGGCCAGATCTACCGGCCTCAGCTTCATGTGGGCCTCGAGGAGGAAGCCTTCGGCGTTCAGCTGGGCCTTGAAGACCTCGGCTATCCCCTCCTTCATGGGCACGGGGTCGATGCCGGAGGCGAGGACGAGCCAGTCCGCCGTGAAGGCGAGCGGCCTCATGAGCACGGGGTCGTAGAGGGAGAGGGCGAGCCGCCCGTCCTCCAGCTCCGCGACCGCGGGCGGGCCGTCCTCGTCGTAGCGCACGAAGCGCACGCCCCGGCCCCTGGCCTCCCGGTAAAGCCTCTCCCGGAAGCCGTAGGTGCGGACGTCGCGGTAGAGGACGTAGACCGCGGCGGACGGGTCGCGATCGAGTATGGCCAGGGCGGACTCCATGGAATGCGAGCAGCAGGTGCGGGAGCAGTAGGGCCGACGGTCGTCGCGGGACTCCACGCACTGGATGAAGCAGTACGTCGCCCCGGGGGCAAGGGTTTCCGGGCCGCCGCCCCTGAGCATCCGGTCCACGTCGAGCGAGAGCACGACCCGGGGATGGCTCCCGTAAAGGTAGCTTTCGGGCGCGTGGGGCTGGCCGCCGCAGGCGAGCACGGTCGCGCCGTGCCTGATCACGGAGGTCCCGCCGGGACCCTGGATCACGGTCTCGAAATTACCCAGGAACCCTTCCGAGGAGACGGGGCAGGACTCCAGACGGATCTCCACCAGGGGATGGCTCTCCGCCCGCCTGATCAGGTCCCCGGCAAAGGCCGCCGGGTCCCGGTCCCTCAGGAAAAGCTCCCTTGCCCTGCCGCCAAGTTCCGCAGACCTCTCTACCAGGTGCGCCTTGAAGCCCTGCGCGGCTATGGAGAGCGCGGCGGTGAGCCCGGCCACCCCGCCCCCCACCACCAGCGCCTCGCGGGTCACTTCCGTGCGGGTGAGGCGCATGGGCTCGAGCAGCGCCGCCTTGGCGACCGCCGCGCGGACCAGATCCTTCGCCTTGAGGGTGGCCCTTCCGGGGGAGTCGCGATGCACCCAGGAGTCCTGGTCGCGGATGTTGGCCATCTCGAAGAGGTAGCGGTTGATCCCGGCCTGGGCCAGGGTCTCCCTGAACATGGCCTCGTGGGTCCTGGGGGAGCAGGAGGCCACGACCACGCGGTTCAGGCCGTGCTCCGCGATGGCGTCCCGGATCCTGGCCTGTGAGTCGGCGGAGCAGGTGAAGAGCGAGTCGCTGGCAAGAGCCACGAATGGCAGGCCCTTCGCGTACTCCTTCACGGCGTCCACGTCCACGACGGAGGCGATGTTGATCCCGCAGCGGCAGACGAACACGCCTATGCGCGGGACGTCCGCGGCCGTGTCCCTCTCGTCGGGATACTCGCGCTCGCGCGTGCGGGTCCCCCTGGCGGCCGCCAGGGACTCCGCGGCGAGCCCGGCCGCGGCGGAGCCGTCGCAGACGGACTGGGGGATGTCCTTCGGCTCCGTCGCCGCCCCACAGGCGAAGACGCCGGATCTGGAGGTGTTGGCCGGCGCGAACGGGAGGGTCTCCAGGAATCCGTCCCGGTTCAGGCGGACGCCAGCCGCGGAGGCGAGCCCGGGGAGGCCGGCGGGCGGCTTTACGCCGACGGAGAGGACCGCCATGTCGAAGGTCTCGCTCACGGACGCCCCCGAAGGGTCTATGTAGGCGAGCGAGACGTCACCGGAGGGGAGCGGCGTGAGCGTGTGAATCCTGGATCTCACGAACCTCACGCCCGCGTCCCGGGCGCGGTTGTAGTATTTCTCGAAATCCTTGCCGTGGCTCCGCACGTCCATGAAGAAGATCGCGGCCGCGAGCCTGTCCGGCCCGCCGGCGTGCTCCATGGCCACCCGGGCCTCCTTCATGGCGTACATGCAGCACACGGACGAGCACCAGACGTGCCCGCACAGGTTCTCGTCCCGGGAGCCCACGCACTGGATCCAGGCGATCCTTTGCGGCTCCTTCCCGTCTCCGGGCCTGCGCATCTCCCCCTTGAAGGGTCCCGAGGCGGACAGGATCCTCTCGAACTCCAGGGACGTCACGACGTTGGGGCAGTCGCGGTACCTGAGCGTGATCGCGTCTGACGGGTCGAAGGGGTCGAAGCCGGGCGCGAGGACCACGGCGCCCACCTCGATCTCCCGGATGACGTCCCGCTGGGCGTGGGTCTCCTCCGAGAGCGCCTTGGGAAGGCAGGCCTTTACGCAGCGCATGCAGCGCGAGCACAGCCCGCAGGAGAGGCAGCGCGAGGCCTCCAGGAGCGCCTCCTCGTCGGAAAGGCCCGGACCGAGCTCGCCGAAGTCCAGGATCCTTTCCTCCGGGCTTCTCAGCTCCTGGCGGACGCGGTAAACGCGCCGGGTATCGTCCGGGATCTCCCGGTAATCCGAGTCGGCCGCCGCAGCGAGCGGCGCCCTCCCCTCGCGGAGGTCGCGTCCGGCCACCAGCCGGGCGATGGAGGCCGCCGCCTCCTTGCCCGCCGCCACGGCATCGATGGCCTGGGCGGGCCCCAGCTGCAGGTCGCCGCCAGCGAACACCCCGGGCCTCCCGGTCTCCATGGTCACCGGATCGGCCTCCACTCGGCCGCCCCTCGCGAACCTGATGAGCGGCTCGCCGCGCAACGCCTCGCTGGACGGGGCCTGGCCCGCGGCGGAAACGACGAGATCGCAGCGGAACCTTATCGCGCCGCGGGCCTCTATCCTGAGCTCGGCCCGGCGGTCGCGCGGATCGCCTACGGGAACGGCCCTGGCGAGCCTGGCGACCAGACCCCCGCGCTTCCCCCTCTCGAAGCCCGTCGGGGCGCGGAACTCCAGGAGCCTCACGCCCTCCTCCAGGGCCTCGTCCACCTCCCAGCTCCAGGCCGGCATCGCGGCTCTCCCCCGGCGGTAGGCCAGGGTCACCTCCGCCCCGAGCCGCAACGCGGAACGGGCCGCGTCCAGCGCGGTGTTTCCGCCGCCGAGGACCAGTACGGCCTTGCCCTTCAGATCCGGGCGGCGCCCCTGGTTCACGCCCTTGAGGAACCCGATGCCCGAAACCACTTCCGGGAGTTCCTCGCCCGGCACGCCCAGCGGCACGGGGTTCCAGGCGCCCGTCGCCAGGAAGACGGCCCTGAAACCCTCCGCGAACAGCGTGTCCAGGGTGAAGTCCCTGCCCAGCGCCGTCCCGGTGCGGATCTCGCATCCGGAGAAGGACCGGATGAACCCTATCTCCCCGTCGAGCACCTCGGGGGGCAGCCGGTAGTCGGGGATGCCCAAGCGCAGGGCGCCTCCCAGGACCTCGCCTGCCTCCAGGACGGTCGAGGCTATCCCAGCCCGGGCCAGGTGGTAGGCGCAGGAGAGCCCGGCGGGGCCGCCGCCCACGATGGCAACGCGGGCGTCCTTAGCCGGCTCCCGCGGTATGGCCAGGGCCGCCTCGTTGATATCCGCCCGGTCGGCGACGTGCCGCTTGATGTCCCGGATGGCGAGAGGCCCTTCCAACCGGGCGCGCCTGCAGGCCCCCTCGCAGGGATGGGCGCAGATCCTCCCCAGGGTCCCGGGCAGCGGAAGTGAGTCTAGTATGACCTCCAGCGCCTCCCGGTGCCTCCCCTCGGCCGCGAGGGAGACGTAGGCGTGGGCGTTCACGTTGGCGGGACAGTTCACCACGCAGGGGCTCGTAGGGCCCTGGGTCAGAGAGAAGGAGTTCGGCACGGCCTGGGGGTAGGACTTGAAGACGGCCTTCCGGGTCCCCAGTCCCTGGTTGAACTCGGAAGGGAGCGAGACCGGGCAGGCCGCCGCGCAGTCCCCGCAGGCGGTGCATTTGTCCGCGTCCAGCCGCCGCGGGCCGATCCTGAGCCTGGCCCTGAATCTCCCCGGCTCGCCGGAAAGCTCCACTAGCTCGGCCAGGTTCAGCGCCTCCACGTTCACGTGGCTCCCGGAATCGTTGAGCTTCGGGGAGACGATGCACATGGCGCAGTCATCGGTGGGAAAGACCTTGTCCAGCTGGGCCATCCTCCCGCCCACGGCGGGATTCCGATCGGCCAGATAGACGTAGAAGCCCGACTCGGCCAGATCGAGGGAGGCCTGGACCCCCGCGATGCCGCCGCCCACCACCAGGACGGCCCCTGTCTTCTCTTTATGATTGTCCATAGCGTCGCGCCGATGTCCCGCGGGCGGGGGGTCCCCCGTCCGGGACGGTTATGATGTCAGGGAGCCTCGTGGCGCCCGCCGAGGGGCCAAGCCGTCCGGCAGGTCCGGCAGGTCCGGCAGGTCCGGAAGGTCCGGAAGGGACGGCGCCACGGGAAAGGTGAAGGGGCCGGCGGGAAGCCCGGAACGGCTTCCGGGCAGGCGATATCGGAATAGGTCAGGAGAAAGATACTATGACTGGAAAGGGACTGTAAAGAGGCGGCAAAGTTTATGAAAGTGACCGGAAGACACTGGAAGGACGCGGCCCGGATCCAGGAGTACGGCAACCCCGACGCCATGCCAGGGCCGATGGCGGGGCCCGCGACGCGCCGAATCGCCGCTGGGACCGGCACGATACCCGGCACATTATGCGCGATGCGCGCATATGACGATCCGGGTCGACGTGTGTTGGACGGTGTGTCCTGGGCACAAGGAGCTGAGTTCTGGGTGTTGGTTCTGGGCTCTGGATGCTGGGTTCTCGGTTCTGGGTTCTGGGTTCTGGGTGCCGGGTGCCGGGTGCCGGGTGCCGGGTGCTGGGCGCCGGGTGCCGGGTGCTGGGCGCCGGGCGTCCAGGGCGAGTCGTCCCGTTATGCCGACTATGCCGATTCCCTCACTCATAAACGGTCGGATGCCCTATCCGAGCCCTGCATGTCAAGCCCTGGATGATCCCTCGGGGATCTTCCGGGCAGGAAAGAATGGTAGCGTCAGATCCGCCGGAAGTCTCAAACCGATAGACGTATGCCACAGGCCGTCGGAGTGGGGCGTGGGCGGTGTTGAGTGGCCGTGGGTCGCTGGTAGGGTTACCGGACAGCTGGAAAGAGAGAGACATGCGCAGAAAACCATCAGCCCAGTCCGCTGGTCATCAGGTTCCGAGCTCGTCACTGTAGCCGTTTCCTCGCTGTGCATATCGAATGTCCTGAAGGCGGCGCAGTTGAGCGGTCAGGGACAGAATCGGCTTCATCAAGGTTATCGATGGCAGCTGATGCGCAAGCCTCATCTAAACCCGATCTTACTCATCAAAAGTATCGAAAGCGGACTTGCCGCCTGTGAGGGGGTTTCGCCACCACCGCTTCATCACGGACATCATGGATGTCAAGGGAAGAGCCGACAGAGTAAACAATGCCGCATCCACCTATCCGAGACATGGCAAATCGTGACAGATCCTGCCGACGTTGTTGTTCGGCACGAGCATCGTGGACAATCTTGCCGTTAACCCATCCTGCCTCCTGCGGGCGACTCATCCGGCCACTGTCAGGAGAATGATCCGGTCGCCATCGGGTGCCGCATCCGTCCCCTGTCGGGCGAATCATCCGGTCGTCATCTGTCGTCTGCCATCGGCTATCGGCCATCGGCCATCGGCCATCTGTCATCGGCCATCTGTCATCGGCCTTTTGCCATCGGCCGTCGGCCGTCGACCGGCATTGACAGTCACAAAATAACATAGACACCGGCAACAGTCTAACGTGATTGTCGATTTCAGGCGTCTTGAGGCGATGAGCCAGGGTTAGCGCATGGTTGTTGGCAAGACGGAAGCAGCCTCCTGTTTAACCAATATTATCAGGGATTTGGCCTTAAGGCGGAGCATCAGTGGTATTCCGTGAAATGGCGGGTGACGAAGATAAAAAAATATTTTATGCGTGTATGGGAATTGTTCGAAAAAAATTATTGTAACATTACGTTACGGAATGATGGCCGGTACAATCTTGATTCAACGGAAACGGCGGGAAACGTCCGGGAGTCTGTGGGGTAATCCAGCATTATCAAGGGGTTGTTACAGCAACAATACTTATGCGAACTTACTGCGACCTCGCCGAAATACAGTTATTTTGGCGATGACATCTAGACGATTCGGGGGGAATACTTTTCGGTCTGACATCATAAAATCTATTGTAACATTCAGTTGCGGAATGACGGACCGCTTGTGAGGAAAATGATCGTACGGCTGGCGGCATCCAGGATCCTGGAGGAGCTTGCTGGAGCTTATTCGACATCCGCTGGAAAATACCTATATAAACGCCATTGTTGGTCAAACATCCAGTAGGACCCGATGATTGTCAGGTCGGTCATTTTGACGGATAGCTGGAAATTTCATCATTATCAGTCATTTCGAGGAATCAATTGTACCTTGATGTTGCGGATGAACAATCCTGAACCAACATCCCGAACCGTCACCCGCAAAGTATCTGCGGATGCTTACGCGACCTTCAAAGGACCGGTCCCTTGCAGGAACGTCCGTGAAGTTCCCCAAACGAACCGTGACTGTCTCCAGAACCGCAAATCGCAGTTGCGATATGCGGATACTGTCTCCGCATCAAGACTTAAAGGCAAACATATCGTTCCGCAAATCGCAGTAGCGATATGCTGATACTGCATCCGCATCAGGATTCTAAGGTAATCATATTGTGCCGTAAAATTTCGGAGGTCTACGGCATCCGAATGTGAAACCGTGCCGGGAGATCACACAGGCTGGACGGAGACAGCTACCGCTACAATAATGAAACCGGCCTAATGCAGGAAGCCATGTGACTCACCCTGGGCATGACGTGACTTCCATCGGATCCGGAGGTCGCCTTCTTGGGTGTGGTCGTTTGCACCAGTGTAAAGGTTACGAACAAATCTATTGTACCGGGAAGTTGCGAATGGGAGACGGAATCCAAGGTCCATTCACTACGCAACCATTTTGGGCTATTCGGAGCGCATGAACCGGATTCCGGGACTTCCACGGGATCGTCTTCATGAGGGAAGTCAATCTTTGCTCTTATGCGGTCAACGGCCTTCATCTGTTTCTGATGTCGTCCTCATGATCAGCTATGGCGGAATCTGTAGCAAGGCTAAAAACCAGAAAAATTGTCCCGCGATGTATCGAATTGATGACGGCATCCGAACGCGCATCCCTCGTCGACAGGAAACCCCATCGAGTCGGCCATCGTTCCCGCGACCGCCGCCGTTGATGCCTCATGCGCGAATGAGCGTGACGCGCCAAAAAACTGACATGGCTTTCGCCGACTCCGGATGTCCACCACGACGGGATTCACATCGACTGTTTCCAGAGCAAGCCTTTGAGAAAACGAATCGTACCGCGAAGTCACGAAAGGTTGACGGCATCAGAGCGACCTTCACCGACCTGCCGGTAACCTATAAGAACCTGAGTATGAGCCTGAAACCGGAGCCAGATTCAAGCACAGGGACCGTCACGGAAGCAGCAACACGCGGAAACACCGATGAAACGCCTCATGCGGTCCATGACCTTCGTCCATTACCTGACGTCGTCCATACTGTTGTGCGATGATTCTGTTTACATACAAGGCTTTAAAAAATCAAGGCTTTGAAAAATCAAGGCTTTGAAAAACGTATCGTGCCGCCGAGTCGCGATAGGATACCCGAAAGAATTGGTTCCGCCGTACGTTTCGAGGTGTCACAGCGAGTGAAGGGAAACACGCGGGTTGAAAGGGATTGCCGTTGGATTGCCCTGAGGTCAACGCGTCCATGAGGGACTTGCTACCAGGCTAAACGTTCGGCTGTATTGAAAGCGACATGGCGATCCCCGCCGATTACATCGTTAGCTCGGATTCTGGGCAAGGTATTGCATTGTTTCATTACGATTTGCCGAAATGGGCCAACCGCGCTATCGCCAGACGTTCATGCCATTGCGGGCTCCAGAAAAACCCATGCCGGTCGAGGATTGGCCTCAGGTCAGCCCGTTCGCAGGATTTCATCGTCATTCGGGTCAGTCGGTACCCTTCACCTGCCTTCCATTTCATTCCGGACCGCAGGCCAATGCACTTCCAGGAATAGGAGTCCGCGGCCCATCGCAAGGCGGTCTTATGGAGAGGGCAGGGGAACCGCGGCAAGGTCAAGCTCAACGGCGGATCCGCCTCGGCCTTTCCGTGACATATTCCGCCCGGTATCAGAGCTGAGACGTCCCGGAATACGTGGGACGGGGTACCGACCATGAGACGCTCTGGACCCGGCGTGGGATCCCCGAAGGCAAGTCGGCCAGACGGCTCAAGGACGGGATGGACCGATCTGGCCAGCCTTCGGCTTGTTTTTGCTTCCCTTGGGGCGTCCTCTTCCTCGTCACCCGTAACTTGAGTTGGCAGGAACCTGATATTTTGCCGACCTGTTTCCTGATTCAAGGACGAAAGGCCGCTCCAGATGAAGATGTTTGAAAATTTTCTTTTGATCCTCGGTGAGGTTTTCCAAAACGCTTTCATGTCCATACGATTTCATGTGAAGATAGCCCATTTTGACGATCGCAGCCCTGGCGGAAAACCGCGTGCCGGATAGCCTGTGGCTGATGGTGGAATACACGACATCTGCTATGAACGATACCAGCATGATCCCTCGAATCGTATCATCATTGAAGTCACGAAACGGTAACCCTTCGGCAAAATTATCTATCAGTCCAAAAACCCGTTCGGCAATTTCAGTTGAGGAATACAACTTTACTGCCTCTTTGACGGAATACTCACCGGAAGAAATCATAACGAATTTTCCCGCATTGGCAACCGCTTTGTCGCGTTCATCCCTTCCAATCTCTTTGTTAAATAAATTCCTTTCCGCACTAACCACCTCTTTGCCACCCTGAATTATGTCATGCATCACGTAAGCGTATAGCTCTATGCTATCAACAATGCCGACATACGTTTCCCGTAGTACACATTGTCACCGGACACTGCCATATGAACACCGTCTTTCCCGAGTGTCAGATCGTCGCCATGATCCTTGATGATCCGTTAGGACTCGATCATGTCACGATCCATTCTCGCCAGGAATTGGACTTTCGCCGCAGACAATTCTGAAATATTTCGTAGCGAGCCGTAAGAGGAGGAATTGACCGCCAATCCCACATCGATACCGAAATAAGCCGACGTTCCAATGGCATTGATCGTCAGGTAGTTGTCAATGATATCGCCGCCGATGACCCTGAAAAATATCGACAATCCGGAGTTGGCGTCGACTACGTAAGTCAGTCGGATTTCATTAAATAGCCAGTCTCCATCAGCATTATAATTTAACAGCAATTTCTTGATATTATAAGGCAATTATACGTATTCTATATGTATAGGAAATGAAATTTGATCGTTTAATAAATTGTTATTGACAATGGCATCAAAATACAATTCAAAAATCTCTTGTAATTCTACTGTATCCCCAATTTTCCGTGAAACTCGCTTATCAGCTGAGGCTCCATGCCTGCATCCGGGTACATGACGCTGGCAAACGATTTAGGATACCAATCCGCCGCATAACCGACTGAATCTGACTCAAGTAGCCTGTAGCCTACAAGAGCCTTGAGAGTGTCGCTCGATTCCGGAATCAGTTCTTCCATGCTCCTATCGAGGCCAGTCTGCTTCAATAGCTGATCAGCCATCGAGATCCCGCCGAAATCGTATGTTCGGACGCTTGCCAGGTCGATAGCCGGAAGTTCGCCTGAACCAGCGACATTCCCATTCCCATACCCATATCCTGAGCTGTCTGTTGAATTCGCCATTTCATTTCCTCATGTCGCTGAAGATCAAATTTGTACAGGCTAACGCGATATTTTCTGAATGCCGATGCAATATAGAACAAATGACAGGACGAATCAAGACATTTTGCAGACTGGTACCCGACAGACAATCTGAATACCCGGGCTGAGTTCACGTCCTATGCCCGCCCCCCCCGTGTGCCTGAGCCTGATAAGCCAACGGTCCATGAAAACACGGGGCGCATTGACCTCGAAGGGTTGAACCGGGGCATCTCGGCACCCTATCGCCGGACGGGGATGCATACGACCGGAAGGGGAACCGGCTGGCACGCTACCAAAGGGAGCCTTTCCCGACCTCGGGCGGCACCTGAGGCAAACTGGCCGGCTGGCCGTATCCTCCTTGACATACACTCGACGGGCCCCTATCATTCGCGAGGGGCAACCCCTTTGAAGAGGAAAACATGAAGCAAGCAGATCATGCCCGGGGCGGCGCGTCCGTGATTCGGGCCGAAGCCGGGGCCCTGGTGCTCCTGGCCGCCTCCCTGGACGCCTCGTTCGACAAGGCGGTGGAGTTGGTCCTGGGCGCTCCGGGCCGCGCTGCAGTGACCGGTATGGGCAAGAGCGGGCACGTGGCCCGAAAGACCGCCGCCACGCTGGCCTCCACAGGAACCCCTGCTTTTTTTATCCACCCCTCCGAGGCGGGTCACGGGGATCTGGGGATGCTCACCCCCGGCAAGGACGTGCTCGTAGCCTACTCCAACTCCGGGGAGACACAGGAGCTCGTTGCCATACTCGGCTTCTGCGTCCGCTTCAGCATCCCGGTTGTGGGGGTCACCGCACGCCGAGACAGCATGTTGGGCCGTCATTCCGAGGTGGTGGCTGAACTTCCCGCAGTCCCGGAGGCGTGCCCCCTAGGCTGCGCCCCCACCACCTCCACCGCAATGATGCTCGCCTGGGGAGACGCGCTGGCACTGGCGCTCCTTGCCGCCCGAGGCTTCACGGTCGAGGACTTCCGCCAATACCATCCCGGCGGCAAGCTGGGCACCAGGCTCCTTGCCGTCTCCGATCTCATGCACGTCGGGGAGGAGATGCCGCTCGCCGCCCCCGGAGACCCGATGAGCCAGGCGGTGGTGACGATGACCGCCAAGCGCCTGGGATGCCTCGGCATCGTCGAGGGCGGCAGGCTCGCGGGCATCATCACAGACGGCGACCTCCGGCGCCACATGGGCCCGGGGCTCCTGGAGACCCCCGCCCGGGACGTGATGACCCGGAACCCCGTGACCTTCACGCCTGAGACGCTGGCGGCCAAGGCATTGGCGCTCATGGAGGAGAGGAGCATCACAAACGCCTTCGTGGTCTCCCCTGACGGCGCCCCCGTGGGGGTAATCCACATCCACGACTGCCTGGGAGCCGGGGTGGTATGAAGAGGTTCCAGATGGCTCAAGAAGTTGCCATCCGCATTAGGTGACAGGAAGGCCTCATCCGCGCACGAAGTGCCTATAGGGGCCTATAGGGGCAAAATGCCCTCCCCAGGGCCACCTCCCGCCCGGGGAGGAAGCCATCCCAAGGGCGAAATAACCCTCCCAAAGGCGGCGAAACCCTCCCAGGCCAGTACGTAAACTTAATATATGGCAGGACAACACCCTTAAAAAAAGGATTGAGAGGATCCTCAGGCGGCATAAAGTCTCAACAGGTTGGCATAGGATAGCGCGAAAATGGAAAAACTGCCCATGGCTCAGGTCGTTTTAGGCTACAATGACCGTTGATAGTCCACGCAGAGAGCACCGGTATCCTCTTCCCATCGGGATACCAGTACCAGCGGCCTCTAAAGACTTAGGGAAACCAGGCATATTGGCGGCAGGACCCCTTGATCCGGGGCAATCGCAGGACTCCAGGGCGGAGCGGTAGGATGCGGGATGCGGCACGGGTACCAATGCCGCAAGACGCGGAGGGGCAGTCCCTCCGGAGGACAACAGCGCGACGGGGAGTCGCGGAGGCGGAAATGATCAAGACATTGGGACACATACTGTACCTGCTTATCACGATCTACGGGTGGGTCGTGCTCCTGCGCATACTCATCAGCTGGTTCGCGCCCAACCCCCACTCGCCCTTCATGCGCCGACTGCGCCAGGCGACGGACCCCGCCCTGAACTTAACTAGGCGGCTCTGCCCCCTATCCTTGGGAGGGCTGGACTTCTCCCCGGTCCTGCTAATTGTGTTTCTTTACTTCATCGGGAACTTCATCTTCATGGGCTCCCAGGCTCTGGGCGCGGGGGCCTCGCCCGCGGTCCTCCTGCCGGTTCTCGTCTGTTGCCTGGTGCAGCTAGTGATGAGCCTCACCATGTTCCTCATGATCATCATGATCGCAAGGGCGGTGCTCTCGCTCGTGAAGCCGGACCCCTACAACACCCTTGTGCTCATGGTCTACGGCGCGACGGAGCCGCTCCTGGCCCCCCTCCGCGCCTTCATCCCCATGAGGGGGCCCTGGGGGCTGGACCTGAGGGCCGTCCTGTTCGTGGCGTTCCTGCTCCTGTTCTACGCTTTCCTGCTCCAGAACCTCCAACTCATGGCGCTCGGCTGGGCCCGGAAATATGGCTTCGGCGCCGCCTTCTGAATCCTGCCGCCTCCGGGTGCGGGTCTCGCCGGGTGCCTCCGGGGACCGCGTGACCGGCATGAAGGGGGACGAGATCGCAGTGAGCGTCACGGCCCCTCCGGTGGACGGGCGCGCCAACGCATCGCTCGTGAAATTCCTCGCTGCCTCCCTGGGCCTGAAGTCCCGTGACGTGACGGTGACGGCGGGGCTTTCCTCACGCTCCAAGACAGTACGCGTGGAGGGCATCTGCGAGGCGGAGGCTAGAGCCAAGCTCCTGGGGACTCAGGCTAACGAGATCGGTTGCGCGTCCTCCAGCACTAGCGCACTCGGCGGAAAGGACACAGGAAAGATCTGCGGGCCAGGACAGCCGTTTTTACACGGAAGTAATGGAACTTGCGGAAAGGGAGATAAAGGGCAGGGGAACAAAGGCAGGAGGAAAGGCGGGGGACGTAAGCGCTGATATTCTAGCCTCTAGTGCGCGTGAGAGGGAGTAACCAATTCTCCATGACGGTGCTGTCAATCCTTACCTAACCAAAGTCAACGACTTGAAAGGAAGGGCGTTAATTTGCTGATATTTGGGGCGCTAAGTTACTGATATCATGGACTTTAAGTTCGAAAGAGTTTGATTCTGAGGTGAGTCATTGACATTGCTTTCCCGATGGAAGACGTCAAGCTTACCTTCGGTACTTCAGTATTGATGGGGATGACTGTCTTAGGAATAATACCGGGGCAATACTCTACACCTCAGGAAACCATATTAAATAGCGGTTTTCACTAACTGCGCAGGCGAGTCCGGCTTGTACGTTGCTGACCGACTCGGTTCCGTTTATCAAGGCTACAGTCGTTCAAGAACCACACCGGAGGCTAACCAAATTAAAATGTCAAGCGGTGCCCATTAGCTGGCAGGAAACTGAACGCTCGTTTGTTGACGCAGTGATTGACCCTGGTCAATAGAGGCGGACGTGAAACCCTTCAAATAATCTGTATGCACTGTAGCCACGGCACGCTCACGGTAACAAATATGTCAGAGACATCTGGGATAAGGAACACCCTTGCGATGATGGCAATCGCTGTCAGCATGATATCGGTATCGACTACGCCGACTCGGTAAAAGTATTGATTTTGCTCCTGTTTGATACCAGAGCGCGATGTTGCACTCAGCTATTGGAAGTATTCATGTCCTGATTAGAGGCAAAGAGTCTGATTCATAATGAAAAAATTTAATAACCTCGATACATCTACAAAAGCGCAAGCATTAATATTGATTCCACTGCAAAAACCCCCTCCCTCACCTCCTGGCAGTCATTTGAGGGCAGAGTGTCCGGGTAAAGGGTGCGTAGATTAGCGGTGGTTTAAGGCTTAAGCGCAAGGGTGCCAATGCGATGGCCACATAGCGTTCCGCGTCCCTGTCGAGGGGGAGGGTTTTTGCAGTGGAATCAATATTCAAAGGTGAACAACGTATAGGGCAAAGACCAAACTAGACCAGAAATAAGTCGTTGAGTGACCAGGACCGAAGCATTCGGTTTCATGGTTCCTAAACGCTTATGGCATCAATCGCATGGAGAGGGGGAAGCCTGAAAAGGCATTGTTTCTGAGGATTGAGCTTAACGGTTTTGTCGGCAACTTCCTGGAACAGGAATGAGATGGCGTGTCATTGCAGAAATCTGCACATGATGGATCCTGGCTCAAATGGGCACGTGCCGAAGATGGTTCAGGCCAGGCGTCAGAACTGCGTGACAAAGCGTACGATCATTGCATTCCGGTTCACGATATGATGTTATGGGCACTCATGCAGGTCGTGAGTCATCAGACTGCGAGATGGAGCGGATATCGAGATCCATCGGATCCTCGATAGCAAAAAAAGTTTTATTAAAGCCCAACATCACATCGCTTTCAATGTCGGAACGATAATGTTCATCCTGATAGTGGCATCAACAACGGCGTAACCTTGTCCCGGACGCAGATGAAGCCATCCTCATCATAGGGTCTGCCTAACAACTGTAAATTATTTGCATCGAAGGTATCCGGTGTGGAGCCGAATATGATCTCCCCGAAGCCAAAAATGTAGATCGAATTGGGATCGTTTTCATCCTCGACGTGCATCTCAACTGTATGACCGATCTAACTGATCATCAAAAACAACCCGTAACGTCGGCAAGATCCGACAGGATTCATGATACCAGAGAACGCAAAGACAGCTACAGAGGCTATCGCCGGATGCCAAGACTGGGAAAGGCTTTCTCAAATTCCCGGAAAGGGGTCCTTGCCCGTATGTCTGACAGCACCTTCCTCGGTCGCCAAATTGTCCTCGTCACGGGGCCATATGTTGTGCCAAAAACCGTCCGATAGCGGACCAATGCCCTCAGTTGGCCCATCTTGCCATAGCTCCAACCGTACTCGATCTTGATCGGCGTATTTCCGGACTTGGTGATACGGACCGTCTCGCTTTTTACTATGATTATCCTGCCCAATCTGGCCTGTGGCCCAAAGGGCGGTGGCCCGCATTGACTTGCTCGGATGCCATTTCCTCTCCGCCGAAGTGTCTCAGGAGGGCCGGAAGTCCCCCGTTGAAACCTGCGGCAGGGAATGCCGCCCGCCATCCGTCCTTGCGATAGACCTCGAGCACCATAAACGCTTTCTCCATGGCGAAATCAACACCGTATAGGGGCAGTCGCAATTCCCCCGAACACTGCCTCAAGCGAATGGATCCCGACATCACCCCCTGTCCGTCAACGTTGGCGGTGAAAACCAGCTTGTCAATGATTGGCGGGAGTCTTTCCAGATCCACTGTAAATTCGCCATTTCCATCGGACAGGGAGAGGTTGACCTCGCCCTGAAGACTTTTGAGGCAGTTGTAGAAGATCATATAGCGATCATCATACAGTTTGTTTAACGCATCGATCCCGAAGCAACAGAAGTCGCAGACGGAAGGCCTCTTAACCGATAAAGCCACCTTGATCTTCCCTTGGGGGGCGCCTCATAACGATGTCAACCAGAATCTCAACTCGTTCAGGGACAACACTAATACCAACAAGTTGATTCCAATGCAAAAAACCCTCCACCTCGACAGGGAAGCGGAACTTCATGGGGCCATCGCATTGGCATCCTGGCGCTAAAGCCTTAAACCACCGCACATCTGCGTACCCTTTACCCAGATACTCGGCCCTCAAATGACTGCCAGGAGGTGAGGGAGGAGGTTTTTGCAGTGGAATCAACAAGTTGCCGTTCAACTTGCAGAACCTCTCTCCGAGCATTTCACCGGGTACTCCACGAGAATGCTCGGCAATGGCAAGTTCGGGCTGAACATCGAGTCGTGGAACGTCCTGCGCCGCACCCGTGGCCCAGCAACGTCCCGGAGCTCCGGGACTCCGTGAGGCTGGCGGCGTGGAAGTAACAACGAGGTCGAACACCTCGATGTCCGCTACATCATGGGGACCATCACAAACGTCTGGAAGCTCGTAGAGTTCGGGGCCTTCCGCCACGACATCTACTGCCGCACATAGTCCTGGCCATGCACGCGCCACACCTCCGTGAACGCGAGGGGCACCTCAGGAGCTCGCTGGCATTTTCTCGGGAAACGCGTAGAAGGGCTCTGGAGCCTCGCCATAGACAAGGGCACCATGACGATGGCGCCCTAGCGCTCTGTGGCAAACACTCCTGGCCATGCAACGTCCATACGCTCGAGAACGTCATAGGCGGGGAGGCTGTCAACGCCAAGGTTTCCCCGAGGGTTTTCGCGGAGCACCTGATGAAGACCGTCCTGAAGGGCACCCTCGAGCGAAGGAGCGCCGCAGGCACCGTAACGGCCGACTTCCCGGTTCGGACGAAAGGCATGGCGGACGCCTTCGCCGCCAAGGAAGCCCGGGGGCACGATTCCGAGGGACAGGGCAGGCTACAGGACATCTTGAGGCGGAATGTGGTCGCCTATGCGCTGGATATCAACGGGGGGCTGACAGGACGATGCCGCCCTGGCCCTGAAGTTCGACCTGCAGACCGTATCGAAATATGTCCGCGACTACAACCTGCACGACCACTGCCGGAGGAAACCCAAGCTACCCCGCCTCGGAAAGCGGAAGCCATCGTCCTGACTGCGGAGAGCACTGACGGAGCAAGGCGATCGCGGGCGACACCCCCGCGCGGGACAGGTAGGGGAGCGGGTCCTTCCGGCTGTCGAACGCCGTTGCCGACCGACCATGCACCAGGGAATTCGATTTGCCTCGTTTTCGACTCGGATGCCCCGCGTACAAGGGCACGGGAGCATCTCCGGGACCCAGATAGGACCTCCGTCCAACGGGCGGCCTCATCGCCATCGTCACGCTGGGCCTGTTCCACGTTCCGGATGGCCACGATCTGGAAAGCCTTACAGCCAGCGTTACGCGGACAAGTCAGTATGCCACGCTGGGCCCTGTATACTACACATACCCAGTGTGCCATGTATGCAACACAGACCCAGTGTGCCCCGTAGGCCACGCAGGGCATAGTTTGACGCGCAGGCCCAGTGTGCCCCGCAGGACACGAAGGTCATGCAGAGCACAGTTTGACGCCCAGGCCCAGTGTGCCCCGCAGGACGCGAAGGCCGCGCAGAGCACGGTTTGACGCCCAGGCCCAGTGTGCCCCGCAGGACGCGAAGGCCGCGCAGGGCACGGTTTGACGCCCAGGCCCAGTGTGCCCCGCAGGACGCGAAGGCCGCGCAGGACACGGTTTGACGCGCAGGCCCAGTATGCCCCGCAGGACGCGAAGGCCGCGCAGGGCACGGTTTGACGCGCAGGCCCAGTATGCCCCGCAGGACGCGAAGGCCGTGCAGGACACGGTTTGACGCGCAGGCCCAGTATGCCCCGCAGGACACGAAGGCCTTCCGCACCAACGGAACCGTGAAACGAACCCTCTAAGACCCCTCCGTAGTCTTTTCCATCGTCCGCTACGCCGTTGATCACGGCATCGGCGACCCGGCAGGCATCGGTCGGCTTCAGACGATCCTGAAGCCCTGTCCTGGTTCAGCCGATCCGGAAGCCCGGTCCGGGTTCCCGATCGGGCTTCCCGCAACCGCGCCGGCTACCGTTTAGAGAGCCCCACCGTCATCGCCTCCCGCGTGAGCCTGAACCCCACGTTCGACACCTCCCTCCATGCCGTAACGGAGTTGGAGTTGCCGGGCGTGTTTATGTACTCCAGATCCACCACCCCGCCGTCGGAGGATGCCGCGCGGAATACGGTCCTGCCGCGGCCCACCACTATGGTCGCCTCAGTGGGGTTGCCGATGCCCATGGGAACGACCCCCGGCACGAGCCCCTCGGGGATCGTGTTGGTTCGGGGCACGGGCTTGAACATTTGGGCGGTGTCGGGCCGCGGCAGCCCCGTGAAGGTGTCCAGCACGTAGAAGAAGCCGTCGCCGTAACCGAAGCATGAATCCCTTCCCGGCATGAAGCTCGTGACGGCCATGAGCGAATTCCCGCCGCCCATGGTCATGAACTTTGGCTGGGTCGTCACCATCTCGAAGGCCCGCATCGGGACCCCACTCATCGAGCCGAGGGCGTCCAGCCTCCTCTTCCAGCCAGCGACCCCGGGACTTCTCGTAGCCCGCTCCACTTCCTGGTAGCTGGCGCCGCCGGCGACGGTCGTAAGCCCCTCCGTCGGCTTCAGCTTCACGACGTCCCCGGACGCCACGACCATGGCCCCGCTCACGTCCAGTATCCTGTGAGCCGAAGGGGTCACGTCCTCGAAGGTCAGGAACCCCAGATCGTTCAACGGCTCCTTTATCCCGTAGAGGTACTGGTCGTGGTTCTCATTGCAGTGGTCGGGGGAGTACTCGTCGCAGGGGAACACGTCGTCCTGGCCGAAGAGCCTTCCCGTGCCGAACACCACCCAGAGGTTGTCGGCATCGTCGTACGTGGAGTTCACCGCGCCCGTGACCGGGCGTCCGGTGTCGAGGAGACGCTTGAGCTTCCAGGCGGCGGGCGGGAGCGGGTTGCCGTACGGGTCCGCCATCTCGACCCGCCAGAGGCTTCCTCCGTCGTAGCCGTTGCCGTGCTGCGAGGTCTCCGTCAGCCCGAAGTAGGCCGCGTGGTCGGACCAGCCGCCGTCCCTGAAGTGCATGGCCCTTGGAAGGAAGGCGTTGTTGAAGAAGCTCGAGTCCACGGGGGCCGTGAGGTAGGAGGGATTGTTGTCCGTGTTCACGGCGGGCGCCCCGGTCTCGGCGTCCAGGACGATGATCCGCCCGGGCTGGCGGCTCACCCCCGAGTAGGGCGAGCGCCCCCCGTAGGAAACCTGCACGGTCGTCTTGGTGGGGTTGGTCACCGTGTCGGTGACCGGGCCCGAGGGAAGCATCACGTAGAACTTGTCCCTGCTCCTCACCAGGACCGGCATGCCCACCATGAGCCCGAGTTCGTAGGCTGTGTAGTTCCACAGGAGCTTGGGCTCCACCTCGGGATCGGTTATGTCCAGGCAGAAAACCTCGCCGTAGTAGGCGTTGGCCTGCCGGTAATCCTCCGAGGTCGGCTCGATGGGCCTGCCGCCGAGCCTCAGCCCCCCTATGAGCACCGTTCTCCATACCCCCCTGATCTTCACGTCCACCACGAGCGGCTTCATGTCCACGTAGAAGTTGTGGATGTAGTTGATGTCCGCCAGGAACGGGAGCGTGGGCATGACCGACATGGGTATGTAGGCCCAGAGCTCCGCCCCGATGTCGTGGGCCAGGGCCTTGGGAAACTTCCGGCTGGTCTTAGAGTAGCTCACTGCCGAGGTGAACCCGGTCGAGCCGAAGCCCATGTTGACCGCGTGAAGCATGCCGTCGTTGGCCCCGAAATAGACCATCTGGCGGCGTCCCCGCATCTTACTCTTGAAGTCGGCGTAGCTCTTGTCCGCATAAAGGAGATCGAAGTTGGATGCGGGATTGGCCACCACTATCGGCTTGGAGTTGATGACGTCCCCCAGCCGCCAGATGCCTTTTCGGTTGTTTCTCCACGGGTTCGGCACTTCCCGTTTCCTTGTGGATGGTCTGTCGCCACCCGTCACGAACGTTATCACGTCCTCGATCGCAAATGACCTTTCGCTCCATCTCGGAGAATATTCCATGTAGTTGTCGTGGAGCATCATGATACCGACTTGATCCCGCATGGCGTAAGAGTTGAAGAGTTCCATTTTCGCCTTGAGGTTCTGGTCGCGGTAAGCGAAGTAGATCCTTCTCCTGCCCAGCGTCTGGGTCGCGGCATCGGTCCAGGCGCGCGGCCCCTTGAGAAGTTTCGCGCTATAGGTGTCGTCCAGATCCATGAGCCACTGCCCCGCGTCCCAGACAGCGTGCAGCTGGTGCGGGGTCTCTGGCTGGATGCTGGAGCCTTTGGCGGGAGTCGGATTGTTGTTGCCCTGCGGGTCGTTGCATATCGTGATGTAGCGTTCCTTGATCCAGCAGCGCGGCGGGTCGTCCGGCTTGCGCGTGATCGTGGTGAAGGTGACTATCTTGTCGCCTTTGCCTCCGGCGGTGGCCTTGAGCGTGAGCTTCTTGTCAAAGTCGGTGTCCTCGCGCAGGTTGCCGTACGGATCGAGGAAAAGCGCGAACACGCTCCCCACGAAGGGCAGGGAGATGGTGAGGTCGCTGGGCGGAGAGTAGCGCGGGTAGAAGATGGTCTGGACCGAGATCCCGCCGGAAATGTCCGAGACGAGGGAGCTCGCGGTGCCGCTTCCGAAGGTCTGGCCCCGGCTGATGCTCTTGAAGACGGAGTTCAGCTTCTCGAAGAGCTCGCCCGCGTTCCTGACCTCGAAGTAGTTGATTGGCTCCGGTTTTTTCGCTTCGGGATCCCTCTCCCACTCGCCGGGATCGGGGTAACCGTTCCTGTTAAGGTCCTTGAAACCTCCGTATTTGGCCATGAGCCACAACGGATTGGGCAGGAACTCGTTAAGGTCGCCCCTTTCCGAAAGGAGGAATCCCCGCGTCATGAAGTAGTAGAAGCTCCCTCCCGTCGCTTTGCCGCACCCGGACGCGCCGGGGTACAGGCAGGTCCACGGAGTGTTCCTGTCCTTCGACTGGGTGTCCGGCCTCACGAAGTTGCTCGGCACCCCCGCCAGGTTGGGCCAGGGGTGGGTCGCGTCCAGCTGCGCTTTCTTGTTGAAATTCTTCTGGGTGTGGGCGGTGTCCATGTAGATCCCGTCGCGGGTCGTGCCGCTCACCGTGTAGCCGATGGACACGCTCTTGTTGGCGCCGCTCCCGAAGGCGTCGGAACTCACCGCGAACCCGATGACCTTGGAACGGTCTATGGTGATCTTGGGGAGGGTGTAGTCCCTGCCCCCGCCCGGGGACCTGTAGTTCTGAAAACGGTAATACTTGACAGGTTTGGCCGACTGGCCGTAGGGGTTCTGTTTCGGATTCGGCCAGGGGTCCTTCAGATCGCCTGCGTGGATCCGCAGGCCCTGGGGTTCCAGCTGGATCTCCGGCACCCCGTCCGGGTAGTCCGGGCCCTGCCGGTTGGCCAGGAGGGCGAACTCGTAAGTGCCCATCCCGTCCCTGTCGTAGTCGGATCCCTGCAATCTGTCGTCGAAGCTCGCAACGATCTTGACGAAGAATGGAAGCCCCGTCGAGTCTGTCTGCCAGTCCACAACGAAGTAGCTTATGTACGGGAGGACGTTCAGCTGGTCCGCCTCCGCGGACGGGATTGCCTTGACCGCCCTGCCGTCCTCCAGATCGAAGACTATCTCGGGGTAGGCGTCGGCGAGCCCCACGGCGTAGATCTCCATGGGCGTGTCCTCCTCGGCCTTGGAGGAAAAGCTGTGGGTGCGCGCGTACCAGGCTACCGCGGCCGAGACGTAGCCCCCTTCCTTTCCTGGTTCGGACGGGCACAGCCCCTGGACCTGCCCCAGGTCGACAAGGTACTTGGGTTTGCAGTCCTCCGCCCAGTGCCTTGCGTAGAAATACTTCTTCCCATCCTTTCCGATCCTCTCGAACACGGACATGGCCTTGAGGAGCGCGCCCTTATTGAACGGCTTCTTCAGCAGTTCCGGCGGATTCCTCATCGAGCTCAACGGACGCATGGCGTTCATCGCGGGATCGTTGGTGGCCGGATAGCTGTCCGTGTCGTAATCCGGATATACGGGGCTTATCATCACTACGATGGGCCGTGAACAGTCGACGCTCATGATGCCTCTGGGCTTGTCCGACGCCCAGTTGTTGGAGAAGTGCGAAAAGGGGTCCCCCCCATACATATTTCGGGTGTAGTAGGCGGATTTCGCCCCCGCGAAGTACCTCACGGCCTCGTAGAGCATCTCCCCCATGGGCGACCCCCACGCGGTGTTGTCCTTGTACCTGGTCCCGTCCCAGCCCGTGATGCGGAGCTGATCCATGATACGCAACATGCCGTCTCTGCGAATCAGTCCCGTCGTGAAGTCGTAATGCCTGCCCATTGAGTCTATGTGAGCCCGGATCCCGCCCCCGGTCTTCCTTTCGGTTTCCTGGGCGATGCCCGTCATGAGTCCGAAGAACATCCTGTTGTCGGCCCCGAACTCCTGGAGCAGGCCCACGGGCTTCCAGACGCCTTTCTCATACTCCTCGCACATCTCGTTCGGCCCGATGCCGCCGGGCAATCTGGGGTTGCAGACCCTTACGAGGCCGGCGAAGTCGAAGCGGCGGTACCCGGACGCAAGCGAGTCCGTGTCGGGCATGTTCCCCTTGCCGGCGATGAAATCCCAGATGGCTATCTCCGTCTGGAAGTTCTTCACCTTTTGCCTGGCGTTCACCCCCGTGACCGCCATGATGAGGGGTCGGCTATCGATTTCTCCCTTCCCCGCCTGGTAGCGGGCGAAGAAGGTGTAGGTGCCCCTGGCAGGCTTCGGGAAGCCCGTGTACATGGATAGGTCGTAATAGGGCATGTTGCGCATCTTCTCGGCCCACAGATCGTCGGAGACGGCCTCGATGCCCCAGACGTGGCCGTCTCGGGGCACGAAGCCGATCGCGAGGATCGTCTCTTGGGCGGTGTCGGTCCACCGCCTGCCGCCGTAGAGCACCCGCCTCATCGCGTCCATCCGACTGGTAGCGAACCAGTTGAGCCAGTTGCCGTGCCAGGGGCCGGTGCCCGACCCGTTGTTGCCGGGACACACGCCGTGGGCCGACTTCGGCACGGCGATGTCGAGCCTCTTCTGGAGCTCGGGCGGGCGCCGCGGGTTCCTCGCCTCGGCGTGCCTGGTGTCCGCGAACGACGACCGCGAGAAGGCCATGTTGTACGTGTAGCAGGCAGTGTGGTCGAAGATCCCGTAATACGTGAGGGAAGGGTTGAAGCCGGAGTCGACCAGGCCGTCCCCGTCCAGATCGATCAGGTTGTTGTAGGCCTGCATGTACATCCTGTGGTCCTTCGCCATGATGATGAGGACCTGCGGCTGGGACCGCCCGAGCGACAGGAAAGGCATGGTGGAGTACTTGGACTTCTGCGGCTTGTATCCACCAATGGCGGGCGCGGCGGCGAGAAGGACCGCCGCCAGCGTCAGGATTGCAGCCGCGAGCGCGGACGCGGCCGGGCGCGTCGCCCCGGGGGCCTCCGGACCGGCTTTCCTTGAAAGCTGTGACATCTTCATCTCGAACCTCCTTGACGCGCGCCGCGCTCTGCCCCGCCGTCACGGGTAGCTCCGTGAAGTCGACGGGGGGCCTTGGCTTCAGCCAGGCCGTTGCCGGACGTCCCCTGCGGCGGCCGGAGCAGCATTTCCGGAGGACGCTTCACCCCGATTAAGCCCTCGAATCAGGCGCCGGATCCATGATCCGCCCGGGCGACCAAAGCCCGTACCCGCCGAAACGGCCGTGCGGACGGGGGCGGGGGGCCGCGAATCTGGCGGAAAACTGGGACCGGAGCGCGGCTTTTTATGAGGCAAAAAATCATTCCGTTTATCGCGGGAAAGCCCTTCCGGACGTCCGGGCACGAAGAACGCGTCAGGACGGGGGAGGGCCGGTCCGGGCGGCACGAACGGTTAGGCGGGGCATGAGCTTCGCCGCTCAAGAGCGGACAGGCGAACGGGATAGTCTCCTCCCGGCGGTCGCCCGCCACCGGATCCCCTGCGCAGGAGTTCGAGTCTCCTCTTCGGCACCATTGCGCGTTTAACATGCTTTTCCAAAACAATTAATGGAATGCCACCCTGTCCGAGACCCTTAAGACGATGTCAAGGGTCACGGGGACCGGGAAGTCCGTAGCGAAAGCCGGCCTATGCCCATTCGTTCCGACCCTCCGTCGGAAGCGGAACTTCGACGGCCTGATGCGATCGGGGCCGCCTGGACAGGCGCGTCGGGAACCGCATGGACTCTTGAACGGTAAACATGACCGCCGCCAGGAAAAGACCCCCTCACGAACGTCCGGTTTGTCGCGCAGGATGCACAGGACGGCCAGGGGGTCACCTGGACGGACAGGCCGCAGGGAGGGCCAGGGCCGCAGGACGGCCAAGCGGTCGCCTGTACTGCCAGAGCTGCGGTGAGGGCCAGAGCCGCGGGGAGGGCCAGTGCCGCAGGACGACCAGCGGTCGCCTGTATGGCCAAGGCCACAGGGCCGCAGTGACGTTGCCGCCACGACGCACGGGATCGACCGCATGTCCTAACGAAAAGTTTCAACGGCCCAAGTCTTCTGGGCGCGAACGCCGTCGGTGCGAGTAGCGGCTCCCCGGAAAGAGCGGGCCTTTCCGCTGCCTGCCGACGGGCACGGCAGTCGCTCTGCGTTCAGGGTTTCCGGCACATGCCGCCCGTCCGCTTCGCCACGCCTCAGAGACCGGAGAGATCCGTACGAAAATCAAACAGCACGATACGCGTTTATTATGACTACGCCTTCCACGATCCGTCTGCAACGCATGGACCGATTCGCGAGCGACAAGGTCTCCGCCGCAGGCCGCCAAGGCGCCGTCGGAGGCGGCGGCCAAGATCCCCTGGCGGCGACCCGGCCCGCGAGGACGGCATCCTCGGAGCCGGAAAAGCCCGTAAGGGATCCGGGCCCGGTCGGGAGGCGGTCGGCGGCATGGCGACTGGTGTCAAGGCGGGTCAGTTCATTTGCGCGGATCCGATTCCTGTGCGCCGCTATGCCCGAATTCCGCCGACCTGTCAAACGGCGCCTCGAAAAGGCGCGCGTTCACGGCACTGTAGCGGCAGGTGGCGGCAACTCGCGGATCGAGGCTATCCCCATCGGCGTATAGAACATGGATCGATAGCCTATGCCATGAATTCATCCGTGACCTTGGGCTATGTCCACATGCCGCGACCGGCACCGTTAACGGGACAGGATCCGCCAGGCAGAGGCGGCGGATGGCTCGGGTTCGGAGGCATGCCTGCGACCGGCAGAGCGATGCTGGACAGGGCAACCTGCGGCCTGCAGGGCGATGCTGGACAGGCCGACCTGCGCCTGCGGAGCGATGTTGGACAAGGCCGGGCCTGCGCCTGCGGAGCGACGCGGGAAAGGCGCTGTTTCAGGTTCGTCATGCACGGCATTCGGCATTCCAGCGAAAGCTCGACAAAATCAGATGCCGGTCGCCTCTAAGCGGCCGCCCCGGGACGAGCTTCCTCCGGCGCCCCCCCCTACACATTCATGTTGATTTTCAACACCCCGGCGCATGAAACCCTTGAAGCCGTCACGATTTGATGGGTGTCCAAGGCCGTGACGCCCAAGAACACGTCTCATGATAAATGACGAGGGACGCCGCGTCCCGCCTTCAGGCGCCCGACCCCCTTAAAGCGGCTTCCGCGACCATCACCCTTTTCGCGGCGGGGCTCCAAGAAAACCCCTCGCCAGTCCCTCGTCGCGGGCGAGCTGGTCCGCGAGGGCCTGGGGGGACTCGAACCTGATCATGTTCCTGATGCGGCGGACGAACTCCAGCCCCAGCCTCTCGCCGTATAACTCCTCGCTGAAGTCGAAGACGAAGGTCTCCACCGTGAGGCTCCCCCCCTTGAAGGTGGGGTTGTGGCCGATGCTGGTCATGGCTGGGAGCCTTCGGCCCCTGAGCACCGCGTTCACCGCGTAGACGCCGGGTCCGGGAACGAGCTGGGCCATGCCGCCCAGGTTGGCGGTGGGGAAGCCCAGGGTGCGCCCCCGCCGCTGGCCAGCCACCACCTCGCCGTCCAGGCGGTAGGGCCTCCCCAGGATCTTCGCCGCTGACTCCACGTGCCCGACCTTCAGGAGCCCCCGCAATCGGGAGCTGGACAGGCTCTCCCCGCCCGGCGCTATCTGGGCCCGGCAGGCTTCCACCGCGATCCCCCGGGCCTTGGCCCAGGCTGACAGGAGCCCGAAGTGCCCTTCGGCGCCGCGGCCGAAGCGGAAGTCCGGCCCGGTCACTATCTCCAGGGCCTCAGTGCGTTCCTGGATCGCCTGCTCCAGGAACTCCGCCGGCCCTATGTCGCTCAAGGCGTCGTCGAAGACGAGCCGCCCCAGGACGTCAACGTCCAGGGACTCCAGGATCTCCGCCTTCTGCGCGAAGGTGGTGAGGACCTCCGGCGCGGCCGAGGGGGAGAGGATCGAGAGAGGGTGAGGCTCGAAAGTCAGGACCAGCGAGGCGGCCCCCTTCTCCCGCGCCCCCCGGACAACCCGATCCACCAGGAACTGATGGCCGAGGTGGAGGCCGTCGAAGGACCCGACGGTCAGGACGGTCCGGAGGCGGGGACCGGCGGGGCCCGCCAGCCAGTCAGGGACGGTGAGCATTGCGTATTGTTTTCCTGCCCGGGCGTCCCGGACGGGGGGCGCGGCTCCAGGACTGTTTCAAGGCGGAAGGGCCCGGAGCCCCGCCGCGCCCCGCAAATTGCGGGGGACCGGGGCGCCGGACCCTTCAGGGAGTTTCTGGCGGACTGAATTTTAAATTAAACCCCGCCATTTTTCAACGGCGACCGCCAGCGCACCAGTGCGCCAGCGGCGGCGACTGCAGGCCGCGGCGACCTAGACCAGCGAGGGCAGGGCCGACCGACAGGAGCAGGGCCGACGGGGCCGGGCTCTTGGAAGCGCCCTCCCGTACCGCCCTCCCTCAGGTAACGTTACGCCTCGGAGCGCCCTGGGCCCCGCGAGGGAAGTCCGGCAGCCCCTCCCGCAAGATCTTCGGCTCGCCCAAGATCCCGGCGGCGGCCATGGAACGCCTCGGCCAGACTGGCGGGCGCCAGGCCCGGCGGAGTCTTGACCCGCAGACGTCGGCGACCGGGACGGGATTGGGTAGCGCAGACCTGGTCGCCTTGATCCCGAACGATGCCCCGCCGGCCCATCGACTCAGCCTCCGTTCTTGCGCGACACGGCATCGGAGGGCGCACACCGAGGCGGGGCCGGGTTTCCGGAAGATCCGCAAACCACGACGGCTTGACGCCGACATCGGCTTTGACATGATCTAGCTCATCGGGCCATTCGCCTTTCCATCGTCTCGGTCCCCGACCGTTCCCCGCGCGTGAAACGAACGTTGATCCTGAGACGAAGGCCGCGCGTGAAACGAACGTCGAACTTGAGACGAAGGCCGAGCGTGAAACGAAAGCCGAGCTTGAAACGAAAGCCGAGCGTGAAACGAAAGCCGAGCGTGAAACGATCATCATGCGGATACTTCCCCTTTCAGGTTTCTCGGAACGTGGGCTATCTCGGCGGCGCCACACGGTACGGCAACCTCCGCAAGGCATGTCTCAACATGCCTTCCTGGGCGGGTCGGGTCGGGAAGCCGTTCCCCAAGCCTCCCTATCGGGGGGGACGCAGGCTTTTCCCGGCGAAGATCCATCGGCCAGTTTAATCCTTGGCGAAAACCGGAAGGAGCGTCCGCTTCCCGACTTCCGCCGCGATGCCGTCCGCAATGCCGGGAAAACGTTCAGCCCCGACCGCTCAGGCGCATGCGGTCACGCGACACGCTAAAGCCGGCCCGCTTCGCAACGCAAGGCCGCGTTCGGGAAAACGCCTCCTCGCCACATCACTTCGCTCGGTTCCGGCGTCCCATCGCAGCATCGGGACGGTCGCCCGTGCGCGTCCGGCGGTACCGGCATCGCGTCGGGGCACAGCCCGCCAGTGGCCCTTGGGCTGAAGCCGGGCCGTGTCACTAGGGCCGATGTGAACTGATGATCACGATCCAGCCGTCACTGTCGGTACGTCCCGCCAATTCCCCGCGCACCTCGACGAGGTCCCCGTCGGTCGATGCGGATAAGCCAGCCACGGCGAGCCTCCCGCCAGGGAAAGCCGCGGCGGCGACCGCCCGGTCCTCGCCCGACCCGCCCAAGCAGAGCGTCCAGAGAAGTCTACCGGCCGGATCCGCGGCCATCGCGAGGAAATCGATTTCCGCTCCGGAGAAGACGGGGTTCTCTACGTAGCCCGCTCCGAAGAAGACCCCCTCCGACTCCGCGGCCCCCGCCAGCGCACCCTTGAAGCCGGCCGCGATGTGGAGCTGCCACTCCAGGTTCCCCCGGGGCCCGAGCCTGAACAGCCAGGGCCGCGGGATGCCCGGGTCGCCTCCGGGCATGTGGCGCCTGGCGTCCCCCGCTCCCATGAAGCCCCCGCCCGTGCCCGGGGCCGGTGCGAGCGCCATGGCCACCGGCCCGATGGCCGAGGTCCTGGTCCACAGGTGCATGCCGTCCTGCGTCACGCCAGT
This sequence comes from Deltaproteobacteria bacterium, assembly GCA_031263485.1. GTDB lineage: Bacteria > Desulfobacterota > Desulfarculia > Adiutricales > Adiutricaceae > JAIRZX01. The sequence goes on from JAISFS010000089.1 coordinate 40,986, forward strand.
CACCTTGGACTCCGCGCCGCCGTCACCGGTCAGCGTCGCATAGGCCACTACCGCCCCGCCCTGCGGTCCGGGAGCGGCGGCCATCCCCGGAAGCGCCGGGCCCGCGACCGGGCCCCTCTCCCAAAGCGTGCCGCCCCCATCGTCCAGCCTGATGACGGCAAGCTCCCGGCACTTCGATCGCCCGCCGCAGGCGTGATCCGCCTCTTGGGTCGCGGCAGACGGCACCCCCTCGACCAGGAGCGCGTAGCCGCCGTCGGGATGGGCGTAGACGGCCCTCGAATCGCGAGGGCCGCCGCCGGGGAACGACCTGAGCCAGACCGTCGCGCCCGACGCGTCCAGCTTGGCCGCCCAGGGGATGGCACCCCCCGGCCAGGGGACGCCAGGGAAGTCCCCGTCCGCGGAAAAGGTCGTCCCCGCCACGACGAAACCTCCGTCCGGGCTCGCGGCCACGGCGGTCGCGGAATCGGGACCCGAGCCCCCGATGGACCGCTTCCAGACGATCGAGCCGGACCCGTCCAGCCTCAGGATCCATGCGTCCGCGGCCCCGGCGTTGGACTCGACGTCCCCGTCGGCCGAGGCGCTCTGCCCTGCGGCCAGAAGCCCCCCATCCGCGAGGGCCGCCACCGCGAGGAAGCGGTCGTCCCCCGGCCCGCCGTAAGCCCTGGACCACTCCACTGCGGGAGGGTCCAGGAGGGGCGCGGCGGCGGTCCCGTCGGCGGCGGTCAGCGCGTCGGCCCGGAACGCGAGCGTCGCCGCCGCAGCGGCAAGGGGGACCAGAATGGCCGTCAGGCGGGCACGCGCGTCCGTGCGCCGTGAGACGGAGCGTGACGAGGACCTGCGAGGGAGACGGCAGACGGCTCGGAAGGACGACGGGGAAACCGCCGGGTCGCGGTATTCTGAAGCCGCTCCCATGACTTCACCTTGCGCCGTCCGCAGCCGACGTGCCGGAGACCGACCGGGCGACGGCACCGGGGACGGAGGCGGCGGGATCGCCTACGTCCGACGCGTCCGAAGCGCCGGAAGCCGAGGGGGACGGGGTGCCGGGATTTGACGCCGGCGCGGCGCCGTAAGCCGACGGGGACGGGCGGGAGGAATCGACCGACCCACGCGAGCCCGGGGCCGTTGACACCGGAGTCGGGGCGAGCGTCACGATCCAGCCGTCCGAATCGCCGCGCGCGGCCGTGTCCCCGCCTCCCCGCCAGCCGAGATCCCCGTCCGCCGAAGAGGTGGTGCCGCCTATGGCGATCCTCCCTCCTGGGAACGCCGCCACGGACTCGCCCCAGTCCACGCCGCTGCCGCCCAACGTGAGGGTCCACAGCACCCGCCCGCGGACGTCGGTAGCCGCGGCTATCAGATCGTAGACGCCCACGCCGCCGCGTCCGGGGCTCTCTACCGCCCCGGCGGCGAAGAAGAGGCCCGGCACCTCGGCCACCCCGTGGAACTCTCCGTTCAAGCCGTGGTCAAGGAAGGCCTCCCACCTGACCCGGCCCTCCGGGCTCAGGGAGAAGATCCAGGGGCGCCTTACGGCCCCGCCGGAGGAGCCCCGCGCGGCCTGCCCGGCCCCCACGAAGCCCCCCCGGTCCCCGCCTGCGGGCGACACCGCGTATGCCGCGGCGTCCGCGGACAGCGTCCGGGTCCAGAGATGCCTCCCCTCGGGCCCGGCGCGGGTCACCCTCGCCTCAGGGGCGCCGTCCCCGGCGTAGACCTCGTAGACGACCACCGCGCCGCCGCCGGGGACGCCGGCCGCGGCGTTGCCGGGCAATATCGCGTGAGCCCGGGGCCTGCGCACCCTCAGGGTGTTCCCTTCCCCGTCGAGCCTCACCACCACAAGGTTGCCGCAGGGGGGGCCCGCCGAGCATCCGTCCTCGGGGGAATCCACCTCCCCCATCACGGCGAAGCCGCCGTCGGGAGCCTCAAGGACGGCCTTCGCCGCCCAGCCCACCCCCCTGAAGGTCTTGATCCATTTGACGGAACCGTCCGGGCCTAGCCTGGCCGCCCAAGCCGCAAGATCCCCGGGCTCAAACCCATCCGCCGCTCCGGGCGCCATGCCGAAGTCTCCGTCCCCAGAGCGCGTGCCCCCCGCCGCCAGGAAGCCGCCGCCCGAAAGCTCCGCTATCGAGGAGGCCCAGTCGTCGTCGCCGCCGCCCAGGGAAAGTTTCCAGGTCACGTTCCCCGTTCCGTCCAGCTTTAGGATCCAGGCGTCGAAGCCCCCGCGGTTCCCCGCCACGTCGCCTTCGGCGGAGGCGCTGCGGCCGGCCGCGACCAGGCCCCCGTCAGAGGTCGCGCATACCTGCGCGAAGCCCTCGTCCCCCGGCCCCCCGTAGACCCTCATCCACTCCACTGCGGGCGGATCTCCCGGCGGGATCGAGAGGGCACTCCCGGGCGCCTCAACGCCGACGGTCGCGGAGCGCCCGGCAGCATCCGGGGCTCCGGACGGAGCCGAAGCCTCGGGCGGGGAAGCCGATGTCTCGGGCGGGGAAGCCGACGTCTCGGGCGTGTTAGTCGGCAGGACGAGCGGAGCAAGCCCGGGCGGCAACACGGCGACGGGCGGCGCCTCGGATGGGGCGGCCGCGATCGGCGGCGGGAGCGGCGCGGCAGACGGCGGTAGCGATACCGGAGGCGCGGCAGGGGGCGGGAACGAAACAGGAGGCGTTGCGGGGGGCGGGAGCGAAACGGGAGGCGTTGCAGGAGGCGGGAGCTGTACGGGAATCCCGTCCGAAGGGGGAATGCCCCGGGTACTGTCCGCAGGATCCGCGGCCAGGGACAGCGATGGCGCGTACGTCTCGACCGCGACCAGAAGGGCCGCGAGGAGTAGTGCCGAGGAAAATCTCATTGCTCGCGCTCCTTTACAACTACAACCTCATGAAAACACCGGGCGCAAAGCGCCCGATGGAGTATGGCCGCCGACGACTGGCGCGGGGCGGAACACGCGCCGGTTCCGACCGAAGACGGGCTGGAAAGGCATCGGGCGCAAAGGGGCGGCTGTCGGGCAATCCGCAGGCCAGTCGGGCGCGACGGGGCCGTATCATCGGCACGGAGTGTCAGGCGATGCGCCGAGGGGTTATCGAGACGCGGAGAGGCTCGCCCGCCGCTCTCGGACGGGACCGAAGTGACGGGAACCGTCAAGGCGGTTAGGACTGGAGCCTAAGGGACGCGCGACCGACGCGGCAGACGCCCGGAAGGGGACGGGACAGGCCGGATATGCCGATTTGGCTAAGAATAGTATGGAATGTACCACAGATTGTGAGGCCGATCAAGCTCGTGACCGAAAACGGGCACTGTCAGGGCGTGAAGGAACCGATTGCAAGCCCCCCGACTTCCCGGCGACCGAAGGCCAGCAACGGCAAGCGCCATGCCTGGACCCGATCGGCTTCCGTGACTTCCCTATATGTCTTTCGAGAAGCGCCACACGGCGGCGGCGCACCGGGCCGCGAGCGCTTCTAAATCAGCGGCACAGGGCCGGACTCTGACCATGAGGGCCAGATGGGCCGTCTCAAGCCTCGGGCTACCAGACGACCGGCGCAACCGGGGACGACGGGCAGTTCTGCTTCCTGACACGCCGAAAGGAGCCCAGAAGGCCAGCCAGGGAAGAAGGGCTCACAGGAAATCAAGCCAGCGATCGCCGGCTGCCGCCCGGGCGGCCACTGTAACCCCGGTACGGTCCGGAAAGGCGCAACCGGGCAAAAATGCTTGACAAGAGGGGAGCATGGAAGTAAACTGTCCTTCACTTTCGCGCCTTTCATGCCGAAGTGGTGGAAGTGGTAGACACGCTAGGTTCAGGGTCTAGTGGGGGTTCCCCCGTAGGAGTTCGAGTCTCCTCTTCGGCACCATCGCGCGTTTAACATGCTTTTCCAAAAAAATGTCAACAACTTAAGGCAGAATGGTTGAGATTTGCCTACGGAAAAGTAAATGTTGTCAAGGGGTTTCAATCGTCAAGTTCCCTAAGTTGTTGACTTTGGGTTACATAATACTCCAAAAAGGGGAATTCGGCTGGAACTTCAATGGTTTGGGCGAATTCCCCTTTTTCATGTCTTACGTGGGCATCACGCCGCTTTGCTTGTCCCTGAAAGGCCTCCCGCACCATTCTGAAGGCCGCGCTCGCGCTCCTTGTCCTAGCCCTACCGTCTCCGCCATCTCCCAGGCGACCGAGTCCGCCTTCACAGCCCCCGTTTCTGCCCAATATTCCCTTTCCACCCCCGTGAAGGAGATACTCCAGGCTTTCGCCGAAAACGTTCTGGCGGACACATCGCGATTCTAAGACAAGAATGTCAGTTACGTCATCTCGGACGCCACCGTCAAAAGTGTACAGGGCGGGACCGACGCCACCGTCAAAAGTGTACAGGGCAGGACCAACAACATCTACATAGTGCTCCTGGACGTCCCTGCAATCGGGAAGGACGAAGCCCCGGCTACGGAATTGCAAGTTCGCTGTCTCATGTCCGGAGATATGGAGAACTCCAACGAGCGGGATATCTTGACGAACTATAGGACCGAGGACATGCGCACATTACATGTCGTTTTCCTGGATTCAGACCCGACCTTCGTCCCTTACGGCTGTTCCGATCAGGAACTCTTAGACAGGAAGGAGGAAAGGGCCGAAACCCTCCGGCTACAGTAGGCCGTTTCCGAAACGATCCGGCACAACACTGCATTTCAAGAAATCGCCTTCGTAACATACATGCTTTTCCTTTATCCCTCCCCCTGTCAGGACCCGCATGTCCGACTTCAAGCGCCTCCTCTGTTACGGCGACAACCTCCAGGTGCTCCGCGACCACGTAAGGGACGAGTCCGTGGACCTCATCTACCTCGACCCCCCGTTCAACTCGAAGCGGCTATTCAACGTCTTCCTCGACGCCGAGGCCCAGGCGACCGCGTTCGACGACACCTGGACGTGGAACGACGAGACCGAAAGGGACCTGGCGCTGATCGTCGGCAAGGGCCAGACGGCGCTTTACGAGCTCCTGGCGGCCTTCAAGTCCGTAGAGGGGGAAAGGGGCATGGCTCCGTACTGCGTCATGATGGCGGCCCGTATTCTGGAGCTCAGACGCGTCCTCAAGCCGACGGGCTCCGTCTACCTCCACTGCGACCCCACCGCGTCCCATTACCTCAAGACCGTCATGGACGTCGTCTTCAGGCGGGATAACTTCCGCAACGAGGTCATTTGGAAGAGGACCTTCGCGCACGGCAGGGCGAAAAGATGGGGCCCCGTCCACGACTGCATCCTGTATTACTCGAAATCGGTCGACTGCGTCTGGAACAGGACGGTGGAAGCATACGGCAAATCATATCTCGACCGCTTCTACAACAAGCACGACGACAAGGGCACGTATCGGGTCGTCACCCTAGACGGCCCCGGCAGGAGGGGCGGGTCCTCCGGAGCGTTATGGCGCGGCGTGGACCCTTCCGTCAGCGGCAGGCATTGGGAGGTTCCGCCGGACAGGTCCCTGCCGCCCTGGTTCGAACATCCGCCGGGATATTCCCTGATGAACGTCCAGGACCGCCTTGACGTTTTGGACGAGGCAGGGCTGATTTACTGGCCGCCGAAAGGGACCAAGCCCCATTACAAGAAGTATCTCCTCGATGGCGCGGGAAACCCGCTCCAGGACATAATCTCCGACATACCCCCGCTTTCGAAAAAGGACAAGGAAAGGCTCGAATACCCCACGCAGAAGCCGTCAAGGCTTCTGGAAAGGATCATCTCGGCGTCGTCCAACCCTGGCGACCTCGTCCTGGACCCCTTCTGCGGGTGCGGCACGGCCATCGAGGCCGCGGAGAATCTTGGCCGCCGGTGGATAGGCATCGACATTACCCACATCGCCGTCGGCCTGGTCGAGAAGCGGCTTGAGGACGGCTTCCCGGGCCTGAAGTGGGAAACCCTGGGCATCCCGAAGGATCTTGCCGTCGCCCGCGACCTGGCCGAACGCGACAAGTACCAGTTCCAGTACTGGGCCTGCTCGCTCGTCCGCGCCCACCCCGTCGACGCGGAACACACGAAAGGTGCCGACAGGGGGATAGACGGGGTGAGACTCTTCAACGACGAGAACCCGAAGGCGAAGCTCAAGAAGATAATCGTCGCCGTCAAGGGAGGAGCCAACGTCAACCCTTCGATGGTCCGTGACCTTCGGGGCACGGTCGAGCGCGACAAGGCTGCCATGGGCCTGTTCGTAACCCTGACGCCCCCCACGAAGGCGATGGCCGCCGAGGCCGCCGGCGCGGGACACTACGTGCCGCCCGAAGCGTCCCGCTCCACAGACCCGATCCCCAGGATACAGATCCTCACCGTCGAGGACCTCCTGAAGGGCATCCGGCCCAACCTGCCCCCGGACTTTACCCAAGGCGGGGGCACGTTCAAGAAGAACCGCACGGTGACCGAGTCCCCGAAGCCGACCGGCCTGCTGTGACGCGGGACGGAAGGGGCCCGACATATGACGCGTCCCCGAAGGGAAACCCTCTGGACGGACAAGACGCACCCGGAGACCGTAAGCCCGACGCGTCCCCCCGAGCTGGCGAAGAGGCAGGACGCCAACGTGTCCCGGTCGGGAAACGTGGCATGCCCGAACGGCACCCCGGAATGAGCCGGGACATGGGACGGCAACCGGCTCGTCTGGTTCACCGCGATCCGCCTGGATTTATCGGTTGACATGCGGATCAGCGCGCGGTAACCTTCGCGATATCCGGCTGACACGTCCATGTCGGTAATCGGCTCCAGCCCCATGAAACCATTTTCCGGACATCTTCAAAGTCATTTCAGCATGGCGGCGTGTCCCGACCAGCGGCGCAATAGCCCCCGACACCCTTAAGGCGTCCCGCGACGGCCCGCCCGGGACGGCCCAAGGTACCAGACATGTTGACTCCGAAGCAGATCGAGAACGCCCGGCCCGCTCAACGCCCTTACAGGCTCTACGACGGGGACCGCTCGTGCGTTTTCCTGAAGGTGACCCCCAAAGGGGGCAAGCTCTGGAAATTCGAATACACTCTCCGTGACAGGAGGCGCGTAAAATCCCTGGGGACCTTCCCGGAGATAAGTCTCGCCGACGCCCGCGCGGCGGCGGCGGAGTTCATGCGATCCCTGGCCGAAAAGGCCGGACCGGCCAAGACGCCGGAATACCCGAAGGATACTCTCGGGGAGGCGGCCCGCGAATGGGCGGCCGGTTTCTTCCCCGGCCTGCCGACCGAGACCAGGAAAAGATACGCCGACATCCTGGAAGAGAACATCCTGCCGGTCTTTGGAGAATTACCGATTTTATTTTTCAGGTGTGCCAGAATCCCCAGCGTGGCGTCGACGCACCTCGATCCTGGCATGCTCGAAGCTTTAGGGGGCGCCGATATCCTTCGCGACAAAACGTGGCTTATGGAGCAGATCCTCACTTTCGCCATCGCCGAAGGGAAACTCACGTTATTTGGACCCGGGTCGGAGCAGGATTGGTATTCTTGCCGCCATGAACGCATACCAGGCTGGTCGGCAGTGACCGATCCGGCCAAGCTGGGCGAGCTGTTGCGGGCCATCTGGTCTCACCGGGGCTCCCCTGCGGTCTGTTTTGCCCTGAAGGTCCTGCCCTACGTATTCGTCCGCTCCGGCGAGCTCCAGAACGCCGTCTGGGAAGAGGTCAGCCTGGAAGGGTCCTACTGGCTCATGCCGGCCGCCAGGAGGATGAAGTCGGGTACCGGACACGCGGTCCCCCTGGCCAGGCAGGTGAACGCCATGCTGAACGAGCTCAAGAAGCTGACCGGAGACGGCCCGTACCTGTTTCCCAACAAGCATTCCAAGAATCGGCCTATAGGAAGCGGGGCACTTGGCCACGCCCTGAAACGGGAAGGTTTCGGTCCGGGCACGGCCTCTTGCCACGGGTTCCGGACCACGGCCTCGACCCTCCTGCGTGAACTGGGCTATCCCGAGGACCTGATTGATCTCCAGCTCGCCCATCGGCCCCTCAACGCCGCCCGAAGGGGATTCGACCCGTTCGATCGCTTCGAGGAACGGTCCAGGATGATGCAGGGGTGGGCCGACTATCTCGATTCCCTCCGGACATGGTGACCGCATCCCGGAACCCTCCGGCCATGGCAATGGACGTCCGTATTCCGCACCGGACAATCGCCGGGAATAATTTCCCGAAAGCCGGGAATCGGGGGATCCGCGAGGGCAAGGTGAAGCCGGACGGCCCGGAACGCCCCGAAGACGTCAAGGCAGCCGCCGAACGGGACTTCCTCGGCCGGGACTGGCAAAAGGAGGCGAGTCCGAAGTTCCGGCCTCTTCACGGGCCGACCAGTCCCGAGACATGCCCCAAATGACCCTGCGGAAGTGGCCGGGCCGATCTGCGGATCAGCGACAACGCTAGCCGTGAGCCCTGATTGAGCGGGGCCTGTCCGCGGGGGGAGGGAACGAATGCTTGGCGCAATCGTGGGAGACGTAATAGGATCGCAAGTTCGCGTCCGCCAACCCCAAGAAAAATGATTTCGCGCAACGCGTCAAGAAAGGTCGCCTCCCGGACTCCAAGGACAATCGCCTCACGGACGCCAGCGTCATGACCATTGCCGTGGCCAAGGCGATAATGGAAGCGTCCGAAGCCGAAGGCCATGGAAAAGGCGGCCGCGTATATCTCGACGCGCTGTCGGGGCTTGCCGCCAGGAACATGCAGGAAATGGGCCGCATGTACCAGGACCACCAATACGGCGCCATGTTCAGACGGCGTGTAACGAAATTAACGATATCGCATATCCCATAAGGCCTATCAACCGATTTCCAAAACCGCCTTGCCCCACTTCTTGCCCCACTTCCGTTCGGGGGCAGCGTTGGCGCTAATCTTGCGCTCTCTCTTTCGCCCCGTGAGGCTCAATGGCCGGAACGCGGCCCGGAAGCTTGCACGGAAAAGGAGCCCTGCGGGCCGCACGGGAACCCCGATTTCGGGCTCCGGGGCGCCGGACAGTGGGGAAGGAGGCCGCCGACCGGACAGCCATGATTCCGGATTATGGAACCTCAGATTCTAATTTGATGCGACACGTCCGATTGATGTCAATTGACTTGATTTTCGGGATAATGAATGCTATGCATATGTCAGCCGGACTGATCCGGTCAAGAGAGTGACCGCTATCGCCTTGCCAATTGACCGGAGGGCCGTTTCAAGGCGGCTCGCACACGAAAGCAACGGAGGCCAATCATGCCGGAACTAAAGATATCCTCCGCAGTCGCCGTGGCGAACTGGATGATCAAGAAGAACCTAGAAGATCCCAGCGGCCTTACTCATCTGAAAATACAGAAACTGCTTTATTTCGCCCAAGGCTGGCATCTCGCCTATTTCTCGGAACCCCTGTTCAGCGACTCCATAGAGGCATGGAAACACGGGCCGGTTGTGAAGTCCGTCTATCTTAAGCTGTCTCGCTTCAAGGACAACGTCATAACCGCTCTCATCACGGAGCCCGTCGCAACGGACGGGGGCTGGAAAAACGGAACGCCCGAAATACGTTTTCACAGCGAAGACACCAAATGGCTGTTAGAATCGGTTTGGGACAACGACTCCAAAACGGACGCGTGGAAACTTGTCGCCGCAAGCCACGCGAAGGGCGGGCCTTGGGAGCAGACGAAGGCTTTGGCCGGGGACGATGCCTGGGGGTACCCGATAATATCGCTTGAGATGATGAAGGAATATTTTGAATCACAACTGAAATTGGCGAATATCGATGGCTAGCAAAAAAAAGAGGCATGGCCCGCCTCAGTCAGAAAATCTGGGCGGCAACGCGTCTGAGGGCGGTACCGGGCCGGAAACGTCCGAATTCGCGCTGGAATTGTCGTTGCCGATGGATCAATTTGCCAGGCAGTTTTTTCTCCAAAGAATCAAAGATCTGCAGAACGAAAAAAATGAGTTCAAGAAAGAGTTTCGAGAGGAAAGAGACGAGAACAAAAAGCTGATGATCAAAATGCAGGATTATGTGGCGATAAAAAGGCTTTATAAAAATCTGAAGTCCGAAAAATTCTGGAGCATCGGATTGATTGCCGCAGGAACTTTTCTTGCTTCAAGCGAAGGCATGTTCGGGGTTTTTCCTGTTCTTCCCGTGAAGTTTTTAGGGATTGGAATTGTCATAACGACAATAATAATAGGCATCAGATGGAAATTCAAATCTGACGAAAAATCAAAAGACAATGACAACCCCGAAAACTAAACGAAGGCACTTTGCCTCCATATCCACATGATCCCGCATGTGGCAGACACGTAAGCCTTTGTACGACGGGCAGAAACAGGGCAAAAAAATGCCCGGGCCGTTGCCGTGCCGCCAGGAGGCTGGGGCGGCAGGTTGACCCGGGTTGCCCCGTCGCGGGGCAAGGGGAGATTCGCGGTAAGTTTTAGGGCGGGAGGCTAGAGGGTTTTTCCATCGTTACGGGGCGGGCCGAGACAGTCCGAACTCCGCCGCCAGTCCCTCAACGCCGCCTTGTCCGAATTCGCCAGAGCCAGCGCCTTGCGCAGCTCCAACCCGTGGTAAAGCAGGTCCCCGTTCGTCTTGTCCTTGAATTCGGGCGCCGGGACCGACTGCATGTAGACCACGGGCGGATAGCAGGGCACCGTTTCAGTCCTTGCCGCGCAGGACGTCGCCGACAGCCACAGGCAGCAGAGAATCGCCCCATTCAGAAGAGTCCTGCAAGGCCCCGGCGGCCCTGGAAAGCCTTTGCGCGTGGGCGATGTCAATCGACTTCACCGATATTTCCCTGTCCGCCAGGGCGGTCGCCTGTAACGTGAGGGATGCGGTCAGCGTCGTGACCATGACCTGATAGGAGGCGACTTCCGTCTGGAGCTTCCGGTTCTCCGCCCTGAGCCTCCGCACGTACACAGTCCCGATGAAGATGAACAGGGCGACCGCCAGCGCGAGTTCGAGCTTCCAACGGGTTATGAGCCATGTCAGGACTGCGGCGGGCAAGGCCTGTCCCCCCGGAACGACTTCACCTCCTTCAGCGCGTTCCATCCCTTGGAACCGAAACAGTATCCGGCTATGATGAGAAGGAAAGTGAAAAGCCTTTCGAAGTGGTCGCCGCCGAGTATCTAGCTTTTGAGGGATATGAGGTACAGGGGCCAGAAAGCGACGCGTCCTATGCTCAACGTGGCGATCGACACCTTGATGGCTCCCCCTTGGTGCCCGTGTACCTGGCGAAGTCGAATACCGAGAGCGAGAGCGACACGATGACTGCATCGAAAGCATAGACCCTGTTGAGTTCCATGAACCTCTCGAGTGCGCTCCGGGCTTCGCACGAGTCTCTGGCCCTGTCCATCTGACCTTTGACGAATTCGAAAATCCTTTAGAAGAGCTTTTCGAACATCTCGGGAGACCGTGTCTTGTTGGCATAGGCGATGGTGGACCTCGCCGGGGCCTTCGCGATCTCAAGGTGCTGGAGCGCACCCAAGAAAGACCTCATGCCGTGCTCGATCTCGCGCAGGGAAAGGCTCCGGAAATCATGCCGTAAACCATGGCGACCAGGTGATCCCATGACGAGAAGCCCTTGAGGTGCCTGTCGGCCCCGCACTCCCTAACAATGCCGACGAAGTCGACCATCTTGATAAACTTAAGTATCTGGGCGAAGCAGGAAGTCGGCGATCTGAAGTCGGCCGCTTTCGACCGGTAGGAATTGGATACTGCCATTTTGCCTCCTTTTACGCAGTGAGGTGTCCCGTGAGAGGGAACGGTCGTTTAAAGGCATGCCGTTCACGGGAGGGCAGGCCAAGCGGCTTCGGCGACTGCCATGTTTCTGGGGTGACCGGGTCGCCGTACCGACTGATTCAGTCATAGGTTAGGCGCCAACGTCAAGCCAGAGCTGCCCGTTCCGTAAACGAACACTGGAGAATATCGACGTCTACTTTTCTAAATGCATATAACATTATGAACATGATACCAATATTTTCAAGTCATAAAAGCTGTCCGGAGATTTTTGCCTTGATGTCTTGTGCAGGACGACAAACGATAATATCCACACTTTGAAATTAAATTTCAGGATAGTCTTATATTATATGGCAAAGCAAGATCATAATATTTTTGTAAGACAAGACAATGCTTCAACTTTTAATTGGTCAGCATACTCTACTAATCCGAATTATGAGGATAATGAGGATGATTAGGTCTTAAAGAGACTAACTGTCATGGAAAGATCTCATATTTTACTTATTGTATACATATTGCCGACGCATTGAATCATTTGCCTTCCGGAAAGGCATGCGAATAGTGGATTTTATCTTGGACAGCTGTGGAGCCGACTCGAAAATTTCCGTCCGGAGGTCAACGGTTCTTTATGGGCTGATTCGTGCTGACGCGGAAATCAAACGTCAACAACGTAAGTTTGAAGAGCATAGTTCTTTGGAATTAACGATATCAACGACTTACACATCACCTTCTCCATCTCCGCCTGCCTTAAGTTGCAGACATTACACGGAAATCCTAAAACCACTCCTTCTGGATTCCTCCCCATCAGGAAAGTTAGCCGTTCGGGCGCCGCCTATATGCGGCGTGTATATTCGGCGAATATATGCGGATAGTCGGTTCAACTATCGCCGATAGGTTAGCGAAAATTATGCCGTGTTCATTTCCCTTATTCCGCCATCGCCCCCCCGTCCTCTTTCAGGCGACTCGCGCCTTCTCCGACGGCGCGAGCCCCCGGTTCCTATCCCGACAACATCCCCCCTGCCCGAGCTACCCGGTAACCATCCACCCGACATCCAGCCAGCCCGCGCCCACTGTGATCATCCCCCCGACTTCCCTCCAGCCCGTTTCCCCTGTTACCATCCCCCCGACATCCCTCCAGCCCGAACCGCCGGTTACCCACCCGCCCGGGCCGCCGTCCCCCTCCCGACCGCCCCCGTCGGGGCATCCGCAGACGCTCCGCGGACTCTAAGGCCGCTCTGGAAGCGGCGTTCCGCACCCCCGTTCCTTGACTTGCCCCAGGCGATCTGATAATGATCCTTTATCAAAAAGGCTCCCGCGACGGAGCACCCGAGCCCGCCCGGTGGAGGAGATCAATGGCGTTAATAGATCTCGTAAAGTACAACGGCCCCAACAGCGTCTTCGCGTGGAAGTTCCCCAGCGAGGAGCTGAGCACCTGGACCCAGCTTATCGTGAACGAGTCCCAGGAGGCCGTGTTCTTCAAGGGCGGCAGGGCCCTGGACGTCTTCGGTCCGGGCAGGCATACCCTTGACACCGACAACATCCCGCTCCTCACGGCCCTCGTGAAGATCCCCTTCGGCGGGCAGTCGCCCTTCTCTGCCGAAGTGTGGTTCGTGAACAAGGCCCACTCCCTGGACATCAAGTGGGGCACCCCCGCGCCCATCCAGGTCCAGGACCCCAAGTTCGGCATCATGGTGCCGGTCAGGTCCTTCGGGCAGTTCGGGATCCAGGTGGAGAACTCCGCGAAGTTCCTGGTGAAGCTGGTGGGCACCACCAAGCAGTTCGACCAGGAGACCCTCACCCGGGTCTTCCGCGGCCTCTTCCTCACCAAGACCAAGGACACCCTGGCCCAGTACCTCGTGAAGAAGGGCATAAGCGTGCTCGAGATGAGCGCGTACCTGGACGAGCTCTCCTCGCACATCCAGGAGAAGACGGCCCCCTTTCTGGCCGACTACGGCATCAAGCTCCTCAACTTCTTCGTGAACGACGTCTCGGTGCCCGAGGACGACCCCGCGGTTCAGCAGCTGAAGACCGCGCTGGCCAAGAAGGCCGAGATGAACATCATAGGCTACGACTACACCCAGCAGCGCTCCTTCGACGTCCTGGAAGGCGCCGCCCGCAACCCCGGCGGGGCCGGGGCGGCGGTGATGGGCGCGGGCATCGGGCTGGGCATGGGCGCTGGCATGGGCGCGGCCTTCGGGCAACAGGCGGCGGGCGTGGCCGCGGGGGTCTCGGTGGCCCCGCCGGGCCAGCGCATCCAGTGCCCCGCCTGCCGCGCCGAGGCCCCGGCGGGAACGCGCTTCTGCCCCAACTGCGGCAAGCCGATGGGGGCCCAGCCGGGGGCCGCCCAGCCAAAGGCGGACATCCGCTGCAGCAAGTGCGGCACGCCCATGAGCGCGGACGCGCGCTTCTGTCCCAACTGCGGGGATCCCTACAACCCATGCCCCAAGTGCGGCCAGGATCTGATGAAAGGCGCGGCCTCCTGCCCATCCTGCGGCTACGTGCTCCCGGCGCCCTGCCCCAAGTGCGGCCAGCCGCTGGATCGGCCAGGGCTCAAGTTCTGCCCCTCCTGCGGCCAGAGCCTCGCGCCGTTGCCCTGCCCCAAATGCGGCACCGCGAACCAGCCCGGCGCAAAGTTCTGCCTGAACTGCGGCCAGCAGCTCTAGCAGGCGGCGCAAGGCTCCGGGCGTCCACTCAGGCTTAGGCCCTGGGCGCACGCCAATCCAACGGCCCCGCCGGATCCCTCGTCTGCGGCCTTTCGCCCAAGGCAGGCGTCGCCCTCGCTCCTGCCCGGACCTCGTTGCCGCCCGGGCCTCGCCGCCGCCCGGGCCTCGCCGCCCGAGCTTCCATCGGTCAAGGAAGCCTGCGGTTTACGGCCTCGGCATGACTTTCCGGCCCGGGCAGCCTCCCGGCTCCCCGGCCGTTCCCATCGGGCCCCGCAAGCCTTCCCGGTCGCCGGAACCTCGCCCGCGGCCGGCAAGCCTTCCGCCGACCGTTTACCGCCCGGCCCGGGAAGACTCAGCCCCCGGTCCGGGAGGCGTCCGCCCACCCCTTGACGCGCCCCTTCGCAGGGTGGAAAGAGTCCCATGAACCCCGTCACGCGCTACAAGTCCGTCATAATCGCCTGGCTGGTCTTCAACGTCGCGGCCTTCATCCTGTTCGCCGTGATGATAGGCGAAAATCTCACTTTCGTGAAGTTTGCCGCCTTCTTCGCGATGCTCGCCGCTGGCGCCGTGGCGGCCGCGTCCCTCATCCTCTCCGCCTCCCCGTTCCAGGGGAGCAGGCCCGCGCCGCTCCTGGCCGGCACCGCGGGGGTGGCGGCGATTGTCTACGTGCCGGTCGCGTCGGCGGTCTCGCTCGTCTTCATGACCGGCGCCGCCTCGGGCCTCCTGGCCCTGATCCTCCTTCACCTCTCGCTCGCGGCAGTCTTTATCGCCGCGTCGGCGGGCATCTACTTGGCCGCCAAGCGCAAGGCCGCTTCGGACGCGGCGGTTGAGCGCCGCGCGGCCGGCGCCTTCAGCCTCCTCTCCCGGGCCGAGTCGATCATGAGCCGCCTGCCTCAGGGCTCACCTGAAGCAAGGTCGCTGGAGAGATCCGTCGAGGAGATACGCTACTTCGACAAGAACTCCTCGGTGCCTGCCGACCGCGAGATCGCCGAAAGGCTCATGGACCTTGCCGAGATAATCGATCCCCGACCGGCTGCCGCGCCTGCGCCCTCCTCCCCGCCCTCCCTCTCCCCCGAGGACTCGGCGCTCGCTTCCCTGGAGGCAGCGGTCTCCGGCGGCGCCCCGCCCCCCGCGGAGGCCCCCCGGGCCCCGGTCGCGTCGGCGGCCGACCCTGCGGCCCGGATGGCCAACACATCCGAGCTCCTGGAGGAGCTCTACCGCCTGACCCTCCGCAGGAAGGACGAGAGCCTGAACTCCAAGAGGGGATCGCTCTAGCCCGTTTCCTTCAAGCCGCTCGCGGGGCCCTTGCCGGCGCGCCCTGGCGGAATCGCGTGCGGGAAACGGCGGACCGGTCGCCCCTTAAGGAAATCAAGGCCTCCACACGATTCTAATGGACCTCAAGCCGGCCGGGAGCCTCCCGCCGCCGCTCCCGAGGATGCCCAATGCCTGATTCTGCCCCCCACGAAAGCCCTGACCGCGCCCGGGACGGCGAAGCCCTTTCCCTGGACGCTTGGCTCAAGGGCAACATCAGGAAGGGGGTCCTGCCATTCGCCATCTCCGCGGCCGCCCTCCTCTCGCTCGCCGCGGTGGTGATCCTGAAATCCCCCTCACACGTCCCCGCATCGGAGTCCGTCAAGGCGTTCGTGAAGTCCCTGGCGCACTACCCGGACATCTACTGCGTCGCGGCGGCGCTCCTTTACGGATTCCTGTTCAGGAGATCGCTTCTCAAGGCCGCGCGCGGCCCCCTCAAGCCCTCCCGGCTCCCGAACCATCATTCGGGCGCGTCCGGTGACCGGGACGCGCCCAGGTCGCGACGCGTTTCCCGCACGGGCTTCGAAATGCAGCTCCTGACGATACTGACGCTCGTCACCTGCTGGTGGATTTACAGGCTCATCATTTATGCGATGCTCCGTTAGCCCTCGCCGGAGGAGCCAACGGAGGGCCGGAGCGGCGCGGCGGACACGCAAGCCGTCGCGCTGGAATCCGATCGGTTTCTTGCTGTCCGTTAGCCCGCCCGACATCGCCGCTCATGCGGCCTGCCGGCGACGTTGGTCCCGTAGTCAACCGAACTCGCCGCAGCCGCGACCGGCCTATGAAACCGCCCCGCTCGCCTAAGCGCCCGATGCCCTGATCCTTCCCGCCCGAAAGCGGCCCCGAGCCTCCCGGCGACGGGCTTCGCCAGGGTCCCCCGGTCCCGCCGCTTCCGCTCCGCAAGCCGCGCTTGGCCTGCCTGCCGGTCGGACGGCCCTGGCCGTGACACTGGACTTGTCCCTGGTCACGGGACGGCACGCGCCTCGGGGCGCGGGGCCTGTCGCGGCTCCGGTCTGGTCCCGAAACGGGCATCGCGCCGAGTCTTACACTTCAGGAGGCAAGTTGACAAGCGGACGGGCGGGATCTACTATTATCTTGACCCTTGCCGCGCAAGGCACGGGACAAGACTGGCGTCCGCCGGCGACCCGCGCCCAGTTCGCCCAGTTCGCCCGGGCCGCTCGGACCTCGGGCCGCTCGGACCCCGGGCCGCTCATGCCGCACCCTCGGCGGCTCGGGCCTCGGGCTCCGTTGCGCCACATGGCCTGACGCGTCCTTCCGCCCGCAACGCTCCGGGGATCCACCCCCCTAACGCCCCGGCCCGTCCCCCGCCCTTTCCGTTCCCGATGCCCCGCCCGCCGCGTCCGTCCCTTCCGCGCCGCGCGCCGCGCCGGCAGCCAGGAAGGACCCATGGCCCAAGACTCCCAGATCAACTGCCCCTCCTGCGGCGGCTTCATCGACGTGATTCCGGGGCAGTCCAAGTACACATGCCCGTGGTGCGGGAACGAGGTGGACCTCTTCAAGCTGGCCCGCCCGACCGCGCCCGGCGCGGCTCCCGGGCCGGACGACTTCAAGCTCATCGTGCCCTTCAAGGCGGACGAGAACGCCCTGCACTCGTTCGTGCTGCACAAGGCAATCGAGAACGACTTCGCGCCGGACGACATCCTTTCCGCCGGCAACGTCGAGTCCAAGGAGCTCGTCTACCTGCCATTCTGGGAGGCCGACGGCAATTCCGAAATAGACTGGACGGCCTCCTTCGGCTACGACCGCCAGGAGGCCTACACCGCCTACGAGACGTACCAGCGCAACGGCCGGAACTACACGCGGCCCGTCACCCGCTACCGCACGGTGACGGACTGGCGGCCCGCCTCCGGCAAGGCCAGGGCGTCCTTCACGGCCCGCGCCTACGCTGGCGCGGACGGTGCGCCCCAGAACGTTGCCGAGATGCTGGAGACCGGGCTGACTGGGGTCAGGGCCGTGCCCTTCGCCGCGGCCTACGTGACAGGCTACTCGATGGAGCCGTTCTCGAAGGCCGCTGGGGACGTGCGGGGCCGGATGGACACCCAGGCCTACGCGGCCGAGGATGCCGAGGTGCGCCGCCACGCCCAGGGGGACCGCCAGCGCGACTGGCGTCACTCGGCGTCAAGGAGCTACGGGGAGGCCCGGCGCTGCGCGCTCCCGCTGGCCAAGGCGGTCTTCTCATACGGCGGCAACAACTACAAGATCTTCGCGGACGGGGCGACGATGAGTCTGGTCCAGACCGACCAGTTCCCCCGCGACACCAAGCGCAAGGGCAGGATCTCCCGGGGCTTCGTGCCCTTCTGGCTCTCCCTCGTCGCCGCGGTCGCCTGCGCGGCACTCCAGGGCATAGACTACGTCCAGCCCATACCTGTCGTCTGCGGCCTCGCGGCCCCGCTCCTGTATGGCTTCCTCCGCAAGAGCTCCATCCTTGGCTCCTCCAGGAAATTCCGGCAGGCCACGCTGGCCCAGAAGCGCCTGGACGAGTACCAGCAGCTCGGGAACCTCTCCTACGAGGAGGTCGAGAAGCTCAGGGGCCAGGCCGTAATCCCACCCCAGGGGCTTTTGGCCCGCACCGGCGGGGACATAATCCTCCTGCCGCTCCTTACCGTCATCTGTTCCGCGGCGGTCGCCTTCGGCTTCAACCTTTTCGTCCTGTCTTGAGGCAGGGACCGCAGGTCGCGAATCCTGAGCAACGAACGGCAAGGGGCGCACTTGGGCGATGCCCGACCGCGACCGGACAGGGACCGCCACGGAAGGCTGTCTGAAGGAACGGTCGCCGGACCGGACGAGGTTCCGACAGGAGTCGGACTCGGTTGCCGGACCGAACAGTTGCCGGACCGGATAGCTTCCGGACTCGATCGCAGGGCAGGACCCGGTCGCAGGACAGGACAGCGACCGGACAGGGCAGGACCGGGTCGCAGGACAGGACGGCGACCGGACAGGGACAGGACCCGGTTGCCGAAGGACGATCGGCCGAGCCGGGGAAGTTCCGGAAGCGGCGGCCCGGACGCGGGCCTTTCGAGACGGAGGTTTCATGGCTAACGACACTCAAGGCAACGCCCAGATAGCGGCAGGCGCCAAAGGCGGGCCCAGGAGCTTCGCCGCCTGCGGACCGGCCGACCCCTCGCTCCATTTCGTCGTCCCGGCGGACAGGCGCCTCCCCGACGTCCTTGCCGCCTTGGAGGAGGGCACGGTCTACGCCGTGGCCCCCAGGAGGATGTCCGGGAGGACCACGCATCTCATGTCGATGGCCTCGGCCCTGAACCGCAGGGGCAGGATTCTCGCGCTCCACGTGCCTTTGGAGGCGACCGCCGGCGCGGAGGACCACGAGGCCTTCCGGAAGCTATTCTGCGCGAGGCTCCGCGAGGCGCTCTCCGAGTCCCCCGAGGCGGCGTTGAGGTCTGCCTCCCTCGACAACGGCACCGCTGACCCCCGGCTGTTCCTGAAGCCCGCACTCTCCAGCCTCTGCGCATCCCTGGACAGGCCGCTCGCGCTCTTCCTGGACGACATGGAGACCCTCCCCAGCTACGTCCTCCTGTCCCTCCTTCACCAGTTCAGGGACGCGTGGTCGGTCAGGTCCTCCCTCCCCTTCCCGAAATCCTTCGTCCTGTGCGGCGCCCCCGCCGCCCGCGAGCTCGCGCCCTCGCCCGAGGCCGGGCTCTCCGGTCCCCGCCCCCCGGTGAGCCTGCCCGCCCTGCCCCTGGAGTTCCCCCCCTTCACCGCCGAGGAGACCAGGCTCCTTCTTGAAGAGCACACGCGGGAGGGCGGCAGGGCGTACTCGGCGGAAGCCCTCGCGGAGGCCATGTACTGGTCGGAGGGGGTCCCCGCCGCGGTCTCGCAACTCGCGTGGACCGTGGAGGAGGACGTTCTGCGCGGGGACCCTTCCCAGGAGGCGGACGGCGCGGACTTCGACCAGGCGGCGGCGCTCGTCATCGAAAGGCGCGAGGCCGGGCTGGACGTGGCGCTCCGCGCGCTCTCGGAGGCCGGGATAGCCTCGGCCTTCGAGGCGCTCGTCCTGGGCGACCCCGGCCTCCCGGCGGAGACGGGGGAGGAGCAGCTGAGGCTCGCGGCCGAGGCCGGGCTCATCAAGATGAAGGACGGCGAATGCGCCCCCGCGAACCCCCTCGTGAGGGACGCGGCCGTAAACGAGATTTCCGGGCGGCTGGCCTTCGGCATGCCCCGCTCGGTGGAACGCAAGCTCGCTGAGGGCAGGGAGCTGGACATGTCCGCCGTATTGAAGGGTTTCCAGGCGTACTGGCAGGAGAAGGGCTCGCGCCTCGCGCCGCCATTCGGCATGAAAAGGGCGCTGGGCCACCTGGCCCTGATGGCCTTCCTCCAGAAGGTCTTGGGCGCCGAAGGGGGGCTCCTCCGCGAGTACGGGCTGGGCCGCGGCCGACTGGACATGCTCGCGCGTTTCAGGGGCACGGTCTATCCGGTCGGCGCGGTCGTGAAGGAGTCCGAGGCGCTCCTGCGCGAAAGCCTGATCCAGATGTCGCGTTACGTGGAGCGCTGCCGCGCCAAGACAGGCTGGCTCGTCGCCTTCGACCCGGACCCCATGGAGGGCTGGGAGAGGAAGCTTTACTGGCGCGCCGACAAGCAGGATAGCCGTACGGTGCATGTGATAGGCGCCTGAGGGGCAGGGGCTGGCGTGCCGCAGGACGCCCGGCCTGCGGAAGCATCGGTACGCAGGTGCGCCGATGGCGCCCTGAAGCGGAAAAGGACTTGAGGCGTCAGGTACCTCGGCCCCTTAAAAATCCTGTGAGGTGCGCTCCCTGACGCAGGTGCGCAAAAGGCCGCGGGGAGCAGGAACGTGCGGCGAAGAGACGCGGGCGCAGGCTCCCGAAGACCCGAAGGCTCGAAGAGTGTCGGGGAGACGATGTGGGCATCCGATGCGGCCGACGGCTCTGCGAGCGGGCGGACGCCGGTGAGAACCGGACGGCGCGGCACAATGTTGCCCGAACGCCCGACAGATCCCGGGCCCGGCCTCGCCGAAAGCGATCACGTGCGCTCCCGGCCAGGAACAGAGCCGCCGTGCGCGAGCGCGGGAAAACGCAGGACTTGCCGCAGGCGCCAACTTCCAAACCCGCGACTCAACGGCCGGGCAAATCCCCCCGGCACCTGCGCCCGCTCCCGCCGACCGCCAGGCGTATGGCGGGCCTGTTGCCTTTCCCCAGGCCCTCGGCGTCCTCTCCGAATCCCGGTCGGATTCCCGCCGGAACCCCGGACGACCGTCGATTCCGGAAAACCGCCGCACTCAGCCCTCGCTCCCCTCGAACCATGACGACCTCTACCCCATCTTCCGTCCAGCGGTTCCCGCACTCCTGACCGAGCGGATACGGGCTCTCGAAGCTACAAAGGTCCTTCATGGCCTTGGCGCTTCATCATCAAAAATCATCCGTCCATGCGCTTTGCCCTGCGGAGGATTCCCGGAGGGGCGGGTGCCCGAAACCGGCGGCGAAGGCCAATCCTTCGCGACCGCTGAGGCCAATTAAACCGGCCACCAACAGCACTCAGGCCATTTGGCCACTACCGGATGCGTTCAAGGATATCGTTGGATGCGACGGCAGACAGACAGCCCTGAAGGCCTTTCGCGTTTATTTATGCCGCTTTTGGTCGTTTTCCGAGCACGACATCCTACATCCGGATGCAGCATCCGTCTTTTCTTGTGCTGTTCCGGAAGTTTGACACTCTCCTCGAGCCAGCCCCTCGCCACCCGGAACCGAAATGTATTCGCGAAACTCCAAAACCGGCGTTTTTGCTGGATTCTGCCGTTTTACCCGAGTCGTCCGAGGAACGGGGGGGCCACGAGCTCCCCGGCAAGCACTTGTTTCAAAAAACTGCCGGTTTTCCTTATTTTTTTATCGTTTCGACTCCTATGATGAGTCCAAACTGAAAATAAAATTCTCCGCGAGTTGCTTTTGGAACAACCGCGCAGAAAACCGTATCGACTCCGAGTCGGGATGTCGCCGACCACCTGCGCTCCTGGCCGGCCGACATCCTGATACGGTCGTGCGCCGATCATAGCCCGACAATCCTGATTCGGGACCATCGTGCCTGTTCACTCCCGTCAGAGGCGCGTTCATCCCTGCGGATCCGCCACCGGGACGCTGACGATTTTTAAACTACCCACTGTCGAACAGGGGTCGAAAGACTTCGGGAAGCCCGTTTGACCATCGCCCTGAAGTTTTCCGTACCCCCCGCGACCGCTGAGGCACTTTAACCGGCCACCAACACCACCCAGGTCACTTGGCCACTACCGGATGCGTTCAAGGATATCGTTGGATGCGACGGCAGGCCGACAGCCCTGAAGGCCTTTCGCGTTTATTTATGCCGCTTTTGGTCGTTTTCCGAGCACGACATCCTACATCCGGATGCAGCATCCGTCTTTCTTGTGCTGTTCCGGAAGTCTGACACTCTCCTCGAGCCTGCCCCTCGCCACCCGGAACCGAAATGTATTCGCGAAATTCCAAAACCGGCGTTTTTGCTGGATTCTGCCGTTTTCCCCGAATCGTCCAAGGAACGGGGGGATCCACGATCTCCCCGGCAAGCTCCTGTTTTAAAAAAACTGCCGGTTTTCCTGATTTTTTTATCGTTTCGATTCCTATTCGACTCCTATAATGAGCCCAAACTGAAAAAAAGTCAGCCGCGAGTTGCTTTCGGAACAACCGCGCAGAAATCCGTATCGACACCGAGTCGGGATGTCACCGACCACCTGCGTTCCTGGCCGTCCGACATCCTGCTACGGTCGTGCGCCGATCATAGCCCGACAATCCTGATTCGGGACCATCGTGCCGGTTCATTCCGGTCAGAGGCGCGTTAGTCCCAGCGGATCCGCCACCGGGACGCTTACAATTTTTATACTGCCCACTGCCGAACAGGGGTCGAAAGACCACGGGAAGCCCGTTTGACCATCGCCCTGAAGTTTTCCATACCTCCAAAGCCGAAAGCCATCCGACTGTATGCCGGAGGAAGAGGGAGGATGCCAGAGGATGCGGAGGGATCCGGGGAGGATGCGGAGGGATCCGGGGAGGATGCGGAGGGATCCGGGGAGGATGCGGAGGGATCCGGGGAGGATGCGGAGGGATCCAGGGAGATCCAGGGTGGATTGGGGGAGATCCTGGGTGGATGAGGGGAGATCCAGGGTGGAAGCGGGGGACGCTGGAGGATGCGGGGGGATGCAGGAGGATGCGGGGGGATGCAGGAGGATACACGAAGCTGGAAGGTGCCGAAGGATGCACGAGGCTGGAAAGGAGCCGAAGGATTCACGAGGCTGGAAAGGAGCCGAAGGATGCCGGAACTCCTTGATGCTTCAATGTCTACAGGAAGAGGTTTCCGAGGAAAAAAAAACCTTGCAACTCCATACGTTGGATTCGGGAGCTTCAGGATGGCCGAGCCTGCGAAACCGTTACCCAAATTACCTTCATTTTTGGGCCACTTCTGTTCGCGTTTGGCCACTACCGGATGTATCAGGATGCCGGCGGGATGCAGCGTAGTCGATGAACCCGCCGATGGCCTTTTCCGTTTTTTTAAGCCATTTTTGGTCGATTTTCTCCACCGGTAGCCGGCATCCGTCTCCACCGGTAGCCGGCATCCGGATGCGGCATCCATCTTTTCCTTATGCTTTTCCCGCAGTTAAACATCCGGATTTGAACCTGCCACTCGCCCCCTGGGGAGAAACTTTTTCCTTCTGACCTCCAATCCCGCAATTCAGGCGGAGTTTAGCGATTTTTGCCCCGCAGGGAACCCGGGGACCG
Source organism: Deltaproteobacteria bacterium (assembly GCA_031263485.1). GTDB lineage: Bacteria > Desulfobacterota > Desulfarculia > Adiutricales > Adiutricaceae > JAIRZX01. Next base: position 64,369 of record JAISFS010000089.1, read on the forward strand.
GAGCAGGACGCATGCTCCCGGGCAGAACCCAGTTCCCGAAATCGCGCGTTTTCCCTTGACTTTATTCCCAGCGTCTCCTATCATGATACAAAAGTGAAACAATTTGTCCTGTCGCGAACCAATTATGGCGCAAGCTCAAGACGGATAAGGAAACGGCAATGACATCCCGCACATGATGTCCGCCCCCGGGTTGCCCCGGTCTCGCCCCCATCGTCATCAGGACTGCGCCAGTGCATCTTGGAAAGCCCGCCGGAGCCCCGGTTCGGGAGCGACGCCTTCGGTCGCCCCGGTCCGGGTCGCTTTCATCCCGGCTGGCCATCCGTCGGGGAACCGCTCTTTTTTAACTACACGCAACCGGGCCAGATTCAAAATCCCGACCGGCGAACCTCAACGGGACGGCTCTGTCCGGATCCCGTATGCCTCGTCCTCTGCATCCCCTCACACGTTCCCAAGCATCGCTCGTGCGCCGGACCTCCTACCGACGCGACCGCGCCTCTCCCCCCGAGAGTCCCTCTCCAGCCCTGCCCTCCCTTCCGTGTCCTTGCCAAGTGCCCCTGCTCCGGTCCTCCCGTCCAGATGCGCCAGGCAAAGCCGCCAGCCGCCTCCAGCGCCCGCGCGGCCCCTCAGCAACAAAGGCACATTACGCGCCTGTATCCTTGCCCGCTACCCCGGACGCCTCTCCGAGCCCGTCCACCTTCCGGCCAGGGGCATGGACTGGCGTAGGTTCCCGAAAGCCCCGCCGCGATCTGACCTCCGCCCTTCGAGTCATCCCGCCCGTATCCACGCTGGCGTCTCAGGCGTCCACCCATTTCTGACGGAACGCAGGATACGTCAACCCGAAACGGCAAAGGGCACTTACAGCTCCAACGGGTTCATGCTCACCGAATTTCTGCGACCCTGCTTCCCGCGGCATGACGCGTTCCACAAGCCACACCGATCATCACCCTATTTCGGTCCGTCAGCTCGCGCGGTTCTCATTCGCCCACTACCCACGCTCAGGCGCGACTCATACGCCTCAAGCGAAGGTTAACATGCGGTCCCTTCGCGCCAACGCTTTTCGGCTCCACTGAAGCCGTAAGCGTACCTGAAAAGCCGAAAGCTTGCCGAAGCTCCAGGATGCCTCATGACGGCAAGCCGAAGCTCCAGGATGCCTCAGGACGGCAAGCCTAAGCTCCAGGATGCCTCATCAGGACGGCAAGCCGAAGCTCCAGGACGCCTCATCAGGACGGCAAGCCGAAGCTCCAGGATGCCTCATCAGGACGGCAAGCCGAAGCTCCAGGATGCCTCAGGACGGCAAAAGGCCTTTCGAGGGAAAAATACCTCTTTGGCCCATTCGTCGGATGCGTTTTGCATCCTAATGCGCGGATTCCGCGAAAAGGACCCCAACCAAGATCGATAGTGCGCGACCACTCAGCCACTTTGACCGCTACCGGATGTGTGTGGATGTAGTCAGGATGCGACGAGATCGAATGTCACCCTGATAGCCTTTTGCGTTTCTTTTTGCTGATTTTGGTCTTTTTCCGCGCCCGACATCCGACATCCGGATGCTGCATCCGTCATTATCTTATGCTGTTCCGTCGGCGGAACATCCATCTTCGAGCCGGCCGCCCGCACCCGGGAGGCGAAAAATTTCCCTTGAAAACCAAAATCCAGCATTTACCTTGATTTTCCCGTTTCCTCCCTGCGGGGAGACCGAGGAACGGATGCACGCGCTGCCTTGCAACACCAGGTTCCCTAAATCGCCTATTTTCCTTGACTTTCACCGTATCGCCTCCTATGATGAGTTTGAACCGGAAGATACATCCGTCGCGAACCGTTTTTGGTACGGAAACACAGGGAAAGTTGAGTTGACATCGCGGTGGGATGTCTTCGACCACGGGCGGTCTCGACCGCCATCCGCATTGCGGTCTTTCGCAGCGCATGCCATGTCACGCACGGTTTGCTTCATCTGAACGGGTCATCAGTCGGGACGCTCGCCATTTTAACTGCCTGCGGTCAGTTCGGATCAGAAAGGCCTGTCAACTGCCATCGGTCGGAGTTTCCCGAAAGCCGGACCGCCGCCGTCAACCTCCCCTCCCACAACTCCAGGCGCCTCACCCGCGCCGGAGTCCCCGCCCCAGACGTCTTCGCGCCCTGACAACGCGAGCCCTTCCCGAATCTCGCCCGCCCTCCCACGCCCCGGTCAAGAGTTCCGACTCCAACCCTCCTGACCGAGACGAGCCATGCACATCCGCCCTGTGCCTCCGCCTTCAGCCGCCTCCCTGCTCCCGGCCAGGGACACGCTTCGGACCCCGGTTGCGGAAAGCCTCCTCGAGCCGGCCCCACGTCCTTCGAACCATGTCTACCGCATCGGTTGCTCCGGCCGTCCGCGTTCCGGAAACCCGACACGGGCACCTGGCACCATCAAAGCCTCAAGGCAACAACGACAGATTGCCCAGATCCTGCGAAATTCCTTGCCTATGAGATTTTCGCTCCGGCGCGGTCCGTAAATTCAAACTGCAGATTGACGTTTTCGATTCGTTAAGCCCGCGTTGCCCCCTCAGCGCACGATTCATGCTCCAACGCGATTCCCAAGCCACTGACTACGTCAACCCTGCTGGCCCATCGGCCCCACACTTTACAGAACATCGTTACCCGGAATGATGCCGGAAAACGCCGGAAGGATGCGGGAGCCTGCCGAAAAAGTGCCTGAGTGATGCCGGAGATCCCCTTTGCGCAGGGCCCGCGAGGAGGAGCTTTCCAGACGAATAATCCCCCCTGCGGCTCCATGCGCCGGATGCGGACGGCTTCCGGATGGGCGGGCGACGAAACCGCTCACTCTTGGCCACTGCCGTTTAAGTTTGAGGTATGTGAAAAAAGTATGAATTGGACTTCACGGAGACAATGCGCCTTTCCATTCAATGGATGCCCCTAACGCATCTGTATTGACCGCAGAGACGATATTTCGCCCAATCCGACATTTTAAGTCCGGCCTTATTGATAGGCATGTGTTTTGCCCTTCTCTTCAGGCTCGGAGGGGCTTTTTTCACAGACCTCAAGCTTAGCCACTACCGGATGTGTTTGGATGCCGGCGGGATGCAACGGTATCGGGGAACCTGCCGAAGGCCTTTTTGCGTTTTTTTATGCCATTTTTGGGCGATTTCCTCGCCCGGTCGCCTGCATCCGGATGCGGCATCCGCCTTTTTCTTACGCTTTCCCGCATTTATACATCCGGATTTGAACCTGACACTCGCCCCCTGAGACGAAAATTAATTCCCCCGACCTCCAATCCCGCAATTCAGGCGGGGTTCGGCGGTTTTTCGCACCGCAGGGAATCCTGGGAGCGGACATCGGCAAGGGTTCCCCGGCAATGCCCCGGATCCCCGAATCGCGCATTTTTCCTTGACTTTGGTCGCGCCGCCTCCTATCATGACCCTGAAGTGAAACAATTCGTCCTGTTGCGAATCAATATTGCATCAAAGTGAAAACGGAGCAGGAAACGGCAACCACATCCCATGCGGGATGTCTGCGCTCCGGGCGCTCCCTTTCTCATTCGGGCCGACATCCGGTCTGTGGCAGTCAGCCGCGGACAGCCCGCCGGAACCCCGGTTCGGGTCCGCCGCCTTCGGTCGTCCCGATCCGGGCCTCTTTCATCCAACGGGTCATCCGTCGGGACACTCGCCATTTTTTAACTACCTCCGACCGAATCGGATTCGAAATGCCCGGTCCGGTTGACCTCAGCCGGCCGGACCTGTCCAGATGCCAGGCTGCCATCGTCCGTCCGTATCCCCTCACACGACTCCAGGCGCCGCGCGTGCGCCGGAGCCCCACCCAAAACGCCCGCGCGTCGACCCCGAGAGCCCCTCTCCGAATCTTGCCCGCCATCCCATGTCCTGGCCCAGAGAACAGACTCCAGCTTTCCTGACACTGATGCGGCGGGCTAAACAGCCCTCCACCTCCGGCGTCGGCCCGCCGCCCGTGCATCCAAAGCCGCTCGCTCGCACCTGCCGCTCCACTTCCGGCAAGGCGGCTTCGTTTCCTCCGCCTCGCCCCTTCCGATGCCTCCCCCGCTCAAACGCGAATTCGCACGTCCACTTAATCCCCTATCAAGCGCGGTCCGAAAGCGCGTTCGATCCGCTTTCTCCCCCGACGCTCCGGCGGGATTCCCAGGAAAAAAGGACCGCGTCTGTCTTGACTCATACGCTACCGTTCAAGACGTTCCGGCGAATACGTCGGCCTCGGCCGCGCTCCCCCGCCTGAGTCCGGGGTTCCCGGCTGAGGGCCGGGAATCCCGAGCCGCGCGAGCATTTCAACGGCTCAGGTCGGCCTCTGGCCGGTTGGCAACGACCGGCCGTTTCCCTGCCACGGAGAGACATCCCTGAAGGCGTCGTCGTCACCATGCCTTTCCCTGAAAGGGCCGGGCGGCGCTGCCGAGAACCGGCCGACCGGCGTTGCCGGGAACCGCCCGACAGGCATCGCCCGGTACCGTCCGCCCGCCAATACGGACAGGAAACGCCTGGCGCACTGCCCCCCGGACAGGCGCCTCCCGCCATCGCCGCTTGACTCGCGTCCCTGAACGCCTTCCGGAGCGCGTCAGGCGCGGCCCGAACGCCTCCAAAACCTCCGGCAACAGCGCGGCTACGCCCGCGCCGATGCCCAGCAGGCACCCCGAGCGATGGCCGGGGGCCTGAACCCCGCCCCGCTGGCCGGGTTCCCGGGCGGCCAGATTTCCCTTGACAAAGAACCTTTAACCTAAATAATCAATTATCGGGTGCAACTTATGGCGGACTCCGACAAGAGACGGTCGGTCGGCCGGCCCCATTCGGCGCCTGAGGGCGGCACGGGACTTCGCGAGGTAATCATCGCGAGCTGCTTCAAGGCCCTCGCGATGTACGGCCCGCTGAAGTTCTCGCTGAAGGACGTCGCCAACCTCGCGGGGGTCTCCCCGGCCTCCATCTACTACTACTTCGGCGACAAGGAGACCCTCCACAGGGAGACCATTGCCTTCTACTATCTGCCACTCATGAAGAGGGCCACCGAGATCATCTTGGGCGTCGATAACCCCATGGAACTCCTGGTGCTCCTCTACCTGAGCATCCAGGAGGCAACCGACGCCGACCCGAACCTGCTCAAGATGCACGTGAACGAGACGTATCAGCAGGGCGAAGTCCCCTACAGGAGCCTCTACGAGCGCTACCCCTTGCCCAGCGTGGAAACCTTCCTGGCCAAGCTCAAGAAGGGCCAGGAGGACGGCGTGCTCCGGCCCGAAATCATGAGCGAGCTCATGTACCTGACTCTTTTGGGCGGGGCGCTGTTCGGCCACGGGCGGGTCCGCCAGACGGAGTTCGTGACACGGAACAAGATCGACAGGAAAAAGGCCAGGGACCACTTCCTGTACCTGTTCTGTCTTTCCGTTGAGGGCCCAAAATGCGACTACGACTGGCGGTCCATCCATTTCCCGAACGGGATGCCCGGTCAGAGGTGACCGACTGCGGCACAGGTCCCGCCGGGGCCGCTTCCGACGGCTTCCAGGCAGCTCCCCTACGGACCGCCGCCCTTCCCGCCCCCTCGGGACGCGTCCGGCCCCCTCTACCGGACCTCCTAGCCCTTCCTGGACAACCTTGCCCCGGGTGCCCCCCAGTCGCCCGGCGACAGGGGGGACCACGGCCCGGACCTCACCTTGGAGACTCCGACCGGGTCCATTTCGTGCCCGCATGCCGCGACGGACCGCCACCTGGCGGCATCCCGGCGTCCACGCCTACATGCCCCCCCCGGACCGAGCATCCGGGGATCCCCATCCACTCTGCCGCGTGACCGGTAATCCCTCTTCATGCTTCTGTTTCGAAACACCCATTCCCCTCGCATGGGCCGCCGACTCTCCCGCGCCGATGGCCCTGGCGGCGCACCTGCCGCCGCCCAAAACGATTCTCTCGCCCGACCGGCAGGACGCAACCCCGCGACGGACGGGCCTTTGGAAGGCGGCCCTCAGTCAGGAGGACCGCAGGGAAGCGGACCGCCGGGAGGAGGTCCCCAGACAGGAGGACCGCCGGGAAGCGGACCTCAGGGAAGCGGTCCGCCGGGAGGAGGTCCCCAGATTGGCGGACCTCAGGGCGCCAACGGAGCCGCGGGCCGACCGGGCCGCGCCGTAGCCAGGGCCCTCATAGTCTTCGCGATAATCGGCCTCGTAGCCTTCGGATGGTGGTTCCGCTTCAAGCGCGGCACGGTCTCCACCGACGATGCCTACACTGCGGGCAACGTCGTGCGGGTCAGCCCGCTCGTCTCCGGAACAGTGGTGGAGACGGCGGCGGACGCGACCGATCTCGTCCGGGAAGGCGAGGTCCTGTTGCGCCTCGACACTGCGGACGCCAGGCTCGCCCTGGACTCTGCATGGGAGAACCTGTACGCCCAGACGCTCAACGTGAGGAGCCTCGTTTCCGAGAAGGCAAGGCTGGCGGCTAACCTCCGGTCGGCGGAGACGGCCCTGGCGCTGGCCAGGAGCGACTACGAGCGCCGCCTGAAGCTCTCGCCCGGGACATCGGTCACCAAGGAGGAGCTGGAGCGCTACCGCCTCCAGGCCGAGCTGGCCGAGGCGGCCCTGGCCGCCGCCGCGGCCGCGTCGGACTCCAACTCGAGCCTGCTGGGCCCGGGGCCGCCCTCAGAGCACCCTTCGATCCGGCTCGCCGCGGCGAGCGTCGAGCGGGCCTGGCTCGCGCTGGAACGTTGCGAGATCCGGAGCCCTGTGACAGGCACGGTGGCCAGGCGCGCCGCCCAGCTGGGCGCCCAAGCCTCGCCTCAGCAGCCGGTCCTCATCATCGTTGAGGAAGGCAGGGTCTGGGTGGACGCCAACTTCAAGGAGAGCCAGCTCGCCCGCATCAGGCCCGGCATGCCCGCCAAGGTCACCGCCGACATGCTGGGGGGCAAGGTGGTCTACCCCGGCGTGGTGGAGGGCGTGGGCGCGGGCACGGGAAGCGTCTTCTCGCTCCTGCCGCCCGAGAACGCCACCGGCAACTGGATCAAGGTGGTCCAGCGGGTGCCGGTGCGGATCACGCTGGACGAGAGGGCGCTCGCCGAGAACCCGCTCCTGTTGGGGCTCTCCTGCCGGGTGGAGGTGGATCTCGTCGGCGGCTCCGGCCCGTCCCCCCCGCGCAGGGGCCGCAGGGAGGAGCTTACGGCTGCCTACGACTATGCTGGCGGGCCCGTCCGGGAGAGGATATCCTACGAGGTTTCAAGACGCTTGGACCGCCCGGAGGAGACGTGGAAGGTCCGGGCCCCTGACGGGACAGACGCGGGCCGGAAAGGCGGCGCGGCGGCGCCTATAGCCGACGTAACCGGAACGCCGAGTCCCCTGGCCGGCGGCGGTACGCCAGGGCCTTTGGCCGGCGGCGGCGTCCCGGGCGGAGCCGATGGTGGATCATGAGCGCAGGACCTCCCCGGGCCCACTACCCTCCCCTGGAAGGCACGAAGCTCGCCATCATCACCGTGGCCCTGCCACTTGCCACCTTCATGCAGGTGGTGGACACCACCATCGCCAACGTGGCCGTGCCCACCATCGCAGGCAACCTGGGGGCCTCTTACTCGCAGGGGACCTGGATCATCACCTCCTACGCCGCCACGAACGCCGTGGTCCTGCCGCTCACAGGCAGGCTGGCCCAGAAGCTGGGGGAGGTGAGGCTGTTCATGTGGTCCACCATGCTGTTCTCGGTCTGCTCGCTCCTCTGCGGGATGGCCTGGAACCTGGAGGCCCTGGTAGCCTTCCGCATCCTCCAGGGGGCGGCGGGCGGCCCCATGATGCCGCTGGCCCAGTCGCTCCTCATGAACAACTACCCCCGAGACCGCCAGATCCTGGCCATCGCCCTGTGGTCAACAACGGTCTCGGTGGCACCTGTCATGGGGCCCATCCTCGGGGGCGTGATAAGCGACAACTACCACTGGAGCTGGATCTTCCTTCTGAACGTGCCGTTGGGTTTCGTGGCCGCCTGGCTCGTCTGGTATACCCTCGGCCACAGGGAGACGCCCGTCTCGCGGCCCAAATGGAGCGCCGTGGGCTTCTCCTTCCTGGCGTTGGGCGTGGCCTCGCTCCAGATCTTCCTGGACCTCGGCAAGGACCGCAGCTGGTTCGAGTCCCCGCTCATAGTCCTCCTGGCCTGCTCGGCCGTCGTCTTCATAGTCCTGCTCATCATCTGGGAGCTTCGCACCGATTCCCCCCTTCTGGACCTGGGCCTCTTCAGGCACCGCAACTTCAGCATCGGAATCACGCTCATCAGCCTGGGCATGATGCTGTATCTGGGGTCCGTGGTCCTGCTCCCTCTCCTCCTGCAGACCCGCTTCGGCTACACCGCCACCTGGGCGGGGATCGCCTCCGCCCCGGTGGGCATCATCCCGGTCCTCTGCACCCCGCTCGTGGCCAAGCTCATCAAGAAGGCCGATCTGAGGGCGATCATCATCGCGAGCTTTCTTATCTTCGCCCTCGTCATGGAGATGCGGACCCGCTTCGCCCCCAGCGCCGACCTGGCCTTCGTGATCCTCCCCCAGACCATCCAGGGCGCCGCCTTGACCTTCTTCTTCGTGCCCATCACCACCCTCGCCTTCATCGGCATCCCCCCCGCCCAGGTGGCGGGGGCCTCGGGGCTATTCAGCTGCGTCAGGACCCTGTTTACGGGGATCGGCACCTCGGTCGTCACCACCATCTGGGAGCGCCGCGAGGCGGTCCACCAGGCCCGGCTCCAGTCCTTCATAGACGGCATGAATCCCATCGCCGCGGACGCGATGTCCGGCCTCGCCTCGGCCGGCATGGGCCAAAGCGAGGCGCTGGCCTTCGTTTCCAGGCAGATCCAGACCCAGGCCTTCATCGTCTCGGCGACCGAACTCTACCGGATGATCGCGCTGTGCTTCCTCGCGTTGACGATAATCGCCCTGTTCGCCAAACCCGACAAGGTCTGAGCAGGGGCGGTCTGCGTTTCACGCGATGCGTTCGATCCGGTTTCGCATGATGCCTCCCGGTCGCCTTGTGTTCCCTATCCTTCAAGGGGTGACGGGAGGCCTGGCGAGCTTCCCGGATCCCGCTCCGGGGAATATCGTATCCGCCCGTGCGGCTGGCCCTCATCCGCCTGTGAAGGACTCCTACGTTTCCGGCCGACATGTCTGTCTCACGGCGAAAGCCAGGCTCAAGGGGACGGCTGGCCATGCGCAAAGAGAGAAGACAATATGCGTAAGGGGAGGATTGCCAGCCCGGCATGAACCGATATCGGCTAACCGCATCCCTTTTCGTTTGTACTATCTTCATATTTCAGCCTCCCCTAATGTCTCCTTCTTTCACTGATGAGGCGGACCTGCCCTGCTCCCGACACACGATCTATGATCGGCTCCCCCGGGACCGTTGCCTGGCCACACCTGGAATCAGGGCGACCTCTCCATACACCCGGCAGGCCTCCAGGTGAACGGATACTCCCCCAATGGATTTGGTTTCGTCCATGTTTCGTTTTCTGGATATCTATTGATCCTTCAGATAAAGTGAGTTACACTGACGGTTATATTGCTCGATCCAAGTCGTCCGCTATTCTTTCAACGGATTTTCAAAATCCTGAACTTTTGGAGTCAGCACAGGTCAGCTGGCTTTATGTCATGGGTGTTGATATGCCCCACCGGTATCCCAAAGAATTCAACATCTCAGGAATTTGCAACCCGCTGGAACACTACATGCTTCCCGCGTTGAATCGCATCCCCAACATTTGCGATATGATAAGAGGCAAATATTACTTTATAATTCATGCCCCCAGACAGTCAGGCAAATCGACTTTCATAGAAATTCTCAACGACAAGATAAACGCAAGCGAGTCTTTTTATTCTTTCAGATGTTCATTGGCAAATGTTTCTGAACTCACGGATTCTGAACTGGCCATGAGCCAAGTTTTCAATGCCGTCAACAGAAGCCTTTCTGTTTCGCCTGTTCCCGCTTTATCGTCTTTGGCTTTTAAATTCGATCACCTTTGCAACATGAAACAAGACATCAAGATCCACCAATTGCTTTTTCATCTTTGCTCTGAACTTGACAAGGAAACAGTCATAATATTCGATGAAATCGATTCTCTTAAAGGTCCGCCTTTGATCAGCTTTCTCGGACAGCTAAGGGAAGCGTATTTAGATCGCAGACATTTCACGCCTCTGCGGTTCCCCCGCTCGATAGCTCTCGTCGGTTTGCGCGATATCGTCGACTATAACGTTAAATTCAATCCTGGAGACGAATCCAGCGAGACTGCCAGTCCTTTCAATGTAGTCACTAAAAAATTTACATTGAATAATTTTACCATCGATGATATCGCCTCTTTATACGGTCAGCATACCGAAGCGACCGGTCAAGTTTTTCGGCGGGAGGCGATAGAACGGGCCTGGTTCTGGTCAGAAGGGCAACCATGGCTTGTCAATGCCCTTGCAAGGGAAGTGATAACCGAACAATTTCAAAACGATTATTCTGATGATGTCACGCCGACAGACATTGACCAGGCCGCCATGACGCTGATTTCAAGCAAGTCCAGCCACTTCATGTCCTTGAAAAAACGCCTTGAGGAAGTCAGGATTAGACGGGTAGTTGAGGCCACTGTTTTCGGAATCGGCAAATTACGCAAGACTATAAATGATTTGATACCCGAAGATGATTTCCAGTATGCCGTCGATCTCGGCCTGTTAAAGCGGGTCCAAGACGAAGACCAGCCATTTCAGCCATCGAATCCGATCTATGGCGAAATAATCTTTAATGTATTGACGTCAGCGCTGAAATATCACATTCCATCTGAATTGTCAAGACCTTGGACAAACGGTATGGATCTTGACTTAAGCGGATTTATTAAATCTTTTCAACTGTTTTGGAGCAAACATTCAGAAATGATGTCATATACTAATGCTGTTTTCAAAAATTTAGACAATGGTATCGCTGACTATATTTCAAATATCCCTGTAAACGGCATTCAGATATCTGTTCCAAAGTTTACCGATTATATCAAAGACTCCTTCAACAGCATCGCCAATGAATCCATTTCCCAGTTGGTTCTTTTCGCTTTTATGCAGACCCTCAAATTCCAAGGGGTAGAAGTTATAGCAAGAGAATATCCTTTAGGAAACAGAAGACTTGACATATGCCTATATTATAAGGATATCCCTTACCCTGTAGAACTGAAAATCAAAGGGGTCACTGCCCTGAAACAAAGTTTAAGACAGTTGCATGATTATATGGACAAATGCATGGCTACCGACGGATGGCTCGTAATATTTGACCTTGACCGCAACAAAACTTGGGAGAATAAAATCAAAAATTTCGACATAAAATCGTTGGGTAAAACGATTCACGTATTCACCTGCTGAAATCACCCCGGATTCCGACCGGCATCCGCTTCCGCCTTTACCCGAAGCCAACCGCCAGCCGTTCACTGACATCGGCCTTTGCGGTCGTGCCTACGCGACAGGTCCCTACATCCCAAGCCTTCGCCTCGCGCTTCCGTCCGCCTGACTGCACAGGCCAGTAAACGACACTATCTTGAGCCTCCCAGCCTGGGCCGCACCTACATACCCCTGAGAGTGGCGGATCTGGACGGCTGACCACAGGCAAGTCGCCTCGGCGCACGATCGTAGCATCCGCAGCCACAAACTTCCTGACGGCTTGAAGCTGAACATCTCGGACTTGAGAACATCGCGGACTTGAGAACATCGCGGACTTGAGATCATCGCGGACTTGAGATCATCGCGGACTAGACAGTCTCTGCCTGCCGGGGTCGCGACCGCCGCGAACGTCCTGCAGGCGAGGGCGGCTCCTGGCGGATGATGTCCCAGATTCTTTTGCCGATGCCAGGCCTTGGGCCGCCGCCCCGTGCATCGCGCGTCAGCTGAACTCCGCCTGCTCGAGGCTGTCGCACGCGTCCGCACGGTTCGTCTTGCAGGAGAGCCATGATGGCAACCCCTCCTCGGCAGGCCGTGTCGATGCCTGGCCAACGGATACGCCGGTCGGGCTTTCGGTATTCGTGCGATCAGGCTCCCAACGGCACAGCCAAGAGAAGCCATGCGCGGCTTCGTGCCCGCCCAGGTCCTGCCATGCAGGCTGGGCCGGTATCGGAAACCCGGACTCGCTCGACCGCCAATGATGATGTCATCCCGGCCTTAACGGCCTCGAGCTGAATCCGCCGCCAGATTCAGTGGACCTGCCGAAAGCGCGGAAGGCTCGCCGGAAAATGACGACGGACGGGTTCAGGGGGTATCTTCTCTTTCGGACCGGCGGCTGACATGGCATTTCACGAGAAACCCTAGCTCCTCCGGGCGGACGGGATTGCAGCGCGAATCCGGCTACCCTTGCAATGTGGGCGTTCGGGGCGTAAAATCCAGATTACCCGATCTGGTCAAACGCCATCCCACCGGTCATACCGACTTTTCGCCTGTCCGGAACGGGCGCCCGAGGCGCCTTCCTCCAAACGTCGATCCGGCGCCGCGAAGGGGCCCCGTCAACCCGCCTTTCACCCTTTGGCCCGGTCGACGGCAGACATCCGGCCTTTCCGGCCTCTCCCCGCCTTCACCCCTGCCGTGGCAAGGAGAATACATGCCGAAGAAACCTTCCGGCGGCTTCCGGATGCGGGAAGCGCTGGAGCTCGACTATCCGATCCTGGGGCTCTGGTACGAGGACAAAGTGCCCTCCAACGCCGCCACGCTGATAGCGGGCAGATCCCGGGCGGCACTCCGCGGCTGCGCGCTGTTCCTGATCTCCCGGGCCTTCTCCGGGGACGTGGTGGCGTTCACCCCCCAGAGCGCCCTGTGCCCCGGAGCCTCAAGCGGCCTGGGACTCCCTCCCAATCCGGCGGCGACGTTCCCCGGAGGCGTCGAGGCCTATTACCGGTTCCTGGCCAACGGCAACGAATGCACATCCGAGGGCCGCGCCGAGGCCGAACGCATGCGGTCCGAAGGCATCCGGGAAGCTGCGGTGAACGAGTACCTGCAGGGCGAGGGGTTCAAGCAGAACTTCGACCTCGCCGTGGAATACTTCCAGAGCTGCTACCCCCCCTTGGAACCCGAGACCGGCGTCATCATGTTGAGGCCCCTCTCGCCCGACGACTTGGACAGGCCCCCCAAGGTGGCGCTGATGCTAGCGGACGCCCTGCAGCTCTCGGCCTTGGTGGTGCTCGTCAACTTCGCCCGCCCCGGCCTCGACAACGTGCGCATACCCCTGGCCGCCGGCTGCGCCAGCCTGGCCGCCCTGCCTCTCTACGAGGCCAGCCAGGAGAATCCCAAGGCCATCGTGGGCCTGGTGGACGTGGCCTCGCGCCGCAACATGAGAAGGGTCCTCCAGCGTAAGTATCTGTCCATGTCGTTGCCCTGGTCGCTCTTCATCGAGATGGAGAGGAACGTGGACTCGAGCTTCCTGGGGCGCCCGTTCTGGAAGAACATGCTCATCTGACGTGCCCGCGCGGCACGGCCTTACGGGACGCCGCTTCCCGTGAGCGCCCCGCCTGCTGTCCCGACGGAAACGCCGTTCCCCGCCATGCGCGCGAAGACGCGGCTTCCCCGCGCATCCGCGTTACGCGATGCGCGTCACGCGTGGCGCGTTAAACGTTGCTCCTCACGTGAAGTCCCGTCGGAGGATGTCGCCTCGATTCAGGATTTTCACCGCGCATTCCCGCGCTTCCGCGAAGCGAGGACTTTCGAGCCTGGACCAGACGCGCGTTCTCTGCCGCGACATTCGCGAAAAGATTCACGCCGCGCGGCGCCGGAAGCCGGCGCGAGACATGCAGCCGTTGTTCAGCCAGCGGCCGTTTTCCCCAAAAGCCCTCTCGCCCGGAATCCGGCCGGCCGCAGGCGGCGCCGGCTGACAGCCTGCCCGTGCGGCGGGGCGTTGCCTGCAGCGGAAGCTTCCAGCCGGATACGGGTCACCGTCCGGACGGATCTGCCGTGCGCCCGCGGATCTCGCGCGTTCCGCCGTCAGACGCGCTTTAATCCGTCAACCCTTCCCGCCGCCCGAAGCCCCACAGCCGGAAGCCCCCCGCCTGCCCGCGCCCGACGTCAATACATATGCACGCTCTGCGGGGCCGTGGGAAGGTAGTTCACTCCCAGCCAGGTGATCATCAGGAACACGAAGGCCACGAGCGGCGTCAGCATGGTCCACGTGCCGCTCCGGCCCGAGCGGCGGAGATGGATGTAGGCCAGGAAGGCCCCGCAGGTGAGGAACGCCCAGGTCTCCTTGGGGTCCCAGGACCAGAAGCCGCCCCAGGCCTCCTCGGCCCAGAGGGCGCCAAGGACGAGTCCCAGCATCAGGAACCCCGTGCCCACGCGGCAGAGCCGGTCGGTCAGGTCCAACAGGCCCTCCTCAGGCTCGCCCCTGCGGCGCCTGACGAGCACCATGGCCGAGCCCACGGCGCAGGAGGCCAGAAGCGCGTAGGAGAGGATATAGAGGGTCACGTGGGGGATGAAGTAGGCGCTCTGCAGGGCGGGCATGAGCGCCTTGGAGTGGATCTCGGGCTTGAGGACGTTCACGAAGGCGAAGACCGAGGCGGTCACCGCCCCGAAGCTCAGAAGCCACGGGTGCCCGAAGCTCCTGTACGCCATGAGCCCGCACAGCGAGAGGAAAAACGAGTACCACAGCCTGGTCTCGCCCATGGTCCGGAAGGGAGGGCGTTCAAGGCTCAACCACAGCCCTGCGGTGAAGGCGAGGGAGACCAGGGTACCCGCAAGGAGGAGCGCCGCGGCGGCGCGCGACCTCCTGAAGACGAGCGCCGCGGACGCGAGCCACAGGGCCGCCGAGAGGGGGCCCAGGATCAGGTAAAGTCCCCAGGTGACGTGGAACTGGCCCATGCTACGCCTCCCTCTTCCCGCCGTCCGGGAATCCCGCGTCCGCGGCTCCGGGGCCGCCGATGCCGTCTGGGGCGCCCGCGTCAGAGGCTGCGGGGCCGTTCGGACAATCCGGAATGCCTTCGGCGGCGTCTCCGGCTGCCGTGCCCCGAGATACCTCGGGCGCGGGAGGCGGGCTTCCGCCCGGGGCCTTGCGGGAAACCCGTCCGGAAACCACGAGCCCGGCCGAGCCCAGAAGCCACATCACGAAGCCCGTCCGGCTGACCGGGCGCCAGGGGTCCTCCACCAGGAGGAACCGCGACCACACCGACATCGGCCCGGCGTTAGTGTCGTAGCCGTGCTGGTAGACCCGCCAGTACCCGGCGGTCAGGGGAGAGTTCACCTCCACCTCGTCCTCGACCTCCCGGCCATCCCGGGTGAAGACCTTGACCCTGCTTATGAAGCGCCGCGGTTCCGGCCCGGTCATGACGAGCACCCTGTCCTCCCCCAGGACCAGATAGGACGGCGGCACCATGGCGTTGCCGGGGGAAAGCCAACCTTCCTCGACCTCTCCCCCGCCGACGGGCCTGGCGCGCACCAGCGCCGCCTGGGCGGCGGACTTCATGACCGCCCTGGCGAAGGCCCCTCCGCCCACGGGGGCGGCCTTGGGCAGGAACTCCACGATCTCCAGCTCCCAGCCGGGCAACGCCCCGGAGGGGCCCCCTCCGTCCAGGGGGAACATGGCGGGCCGCCCTGCCGGGAGCGGGGTGCCGGTCGCGCGGTCGATCACCGCCAGACTGGCAGGGTATTCCTCCATGTCGAAGTCGTCCAGGCGCACGGCCACGGGGAGTTCCAGCGGAACCTCCCCCGTTCCGTCGGCCCTCCACTCCACGTGCCCCTCGGAAACGGTCATGAAGTGCCGCGCACGGTCCGGCGCCCCCAGCCCGAGACCGGCCAGAGCCAGGAACAATCCCAGGTGGTTCAGGAGGAAGACCGGCCTCAGGGGTCTCAAGCCGGCCGCGACGGAAGCGGAAAGGGACGCGAGAAGCGTCAGGTACAGGAATACGAAGGGGGTCGAGGCGGTCATCCCGAACAGGCCAAGCCGGTCCAGAAGCCGGGCCAGGCCCTCAGATCCGGCAGCTTCCGGCGGCAGCTGCGGCACGAGGCCCATCCACAGCGCGAAGGCAACGGAAAAGACGATGAGCGCGGTGGCGAGCTGAGCGCCGCCCAGAAAGCGCAGGATGCGGCTCCCGGGGAAAACGGCGCGCAGGAGGCCGGGAAGGGCGACCAGCCCGAGGAGGACAAGGTTCAGGGGAGCCTTGAACGCCGCGGCGTCCGGAGGGCCAACGACGGCCGCGGAAAGATAACCGCCGACGGTGATGCCCCCGCACAAGAGAAACGCCTCGGGAAGGCCCCAGGGCCTGCGGCGCCTGCGCGAGGACGCGGGTGGTGGAACCTCGGAGGATTCCGCCGGAGACGGCGTTGGCCCGGCTACGGACACGGCCTCAGACTGCCCCGCCGACAGGCGGTCCGAGGCATCGGCGTCAGGCGAATCCGGCTCCGGCCCGCCTGCCGAATCCGTCTTCGGCCCGTCTGAGCGACCGCGCGGGGAATCCGGGCGCGGCTCGACCGGAGTGTCCCCGGGCGGTTCGGACGCGCGGTCAGCGGAATCCGCGCGGACTGCCCCGCCGGAGGATTCGGCGGGGTCGGCCCCCGGTCGCTCTTCGGGTGTGTCCGAGGAAGTCTTGTCACTGATCGGGCTCGGCGGATCTTCTGTCGTCATATGGTTAAGTATTTCCTGGAAATCACGGGTTCAGGCGACCGGGCCGGACGGCGCGGGAACCGGGTCCGCAGGCGGGCAGGATCGCGAGAAGTCCCGCGAATCGGACAGGTGATCGCGGGTGCCGATGAACATCACGCATTGTTCAGCGAGGCAATTCCAACGGGAAAAAGCCGCAAAACCGTCGCGACAATCCCCAAAGCACGGCCGGAACGACCTGGCGAACCGGAACCGCCGGCGGGCAGGCATAATCGCGAAACGCGACGCGCATCACGCCGGCCGTCGCGGAGGCCCACGCCACTTAGAATATCATACGACAGACAATCATGACCGAAAAATATTATAGACTGGCATCCTGGCCATCCAAAATGCCACGCTGTAGCGGACAGATGCCGGAACGCGCGGGGATTCCGCGCGGCCGCCTCAAGGGTTACGCCACGCGAGCCCGGAGCGCGTCGGAATCGCGCTGGGAGCGTCCGACGAAATAAGGCCCCGGAGAAATTGCAATCGCGGAGCGGCTCGGGCCAACGGCGCGGGGCTCTGGCCGAAGCCTCGGGCCCGCACGCCAAAACGCCGGGGCGGGCCCGGCGTCTCGGCTGTGTCAGGATTGGGGGGAAGGGCGCGGCGGCCCTTGTCGGGTCAGATGCGGCCGGCATCGCGGGCCGTCTGGATCCACTGCGGCACGACCGTTTGCACGAAATTCGCCTTCGAGGCGCGGAGCGCCGGCATGTCCAGTCCTATCCACGCCTGGGCCTTCTCCAGGGTGGAGATGTCGGGGAGCTCAACAGGCGGGGCGCCGACGTCGGAAAGCACCGCCTGCAGGGCCAGCTGTGCCTGGTAGGCCTTGTCTATGCCGAGCCCGAGCACGCGGGCGCTCTCCAGAGGCGCGTGGAAGCTGGCCCCGTGGGAAGCCACGATGAAGTCCCACCGCCATTGGGCCGCCCGGATGAGCTTCCGGGGATCCTTGAGCTGGTCGTCCGTAGCGCCCGCGTCCATCGCGGCCTTGGCCATCACGTGGGCGCGGAAGAGCTCGGCCTCAAGCCTCTCGCGGAGCTCTATCACCTTGTCCTGGCGCTCGTAGACGAAGCCCCTCAGATCGTCCTCGGAGTCGCGGTGGCAGGTCCCGCAGGTTGATGAGATGTCTGCCAGGGGGCTCCTCAGCTGGTGGTTGGAGTATTTGATGCCGCCTTCGGTCACGTAGGGCATGTGGCAGTCGGCGCAGGCGACGCCCTTCCTGCCGTGGGCGCCCAGGCGGTAGATCTCCCAGTCGGGGTGCTGGGCCTTCAGGATGGGCGTCTTGGAGACGGCGTTTATGAAGTCGTAGTACTCGGACCCGTCGTAGTACTCCTCTATCTGCTCGACCGTCACCTCCTCAAGCTCGGCCGGGCCGCTTCCCCAGCTGCCGCCGTCCCAGGGGAAGGTGAGGTACTTGCCGTCGCCCTGGAAGTAGTACTCCACATGGCACTGGGCGCACACCAGGCTGCGCATCTCCTGTTCCGAGGCATCGGCGACGTCCTTGCCGGCCCGCTCGAAGACCTCCTTCAGGGCGGGGCGAGAGATGGCGAGGTCCATGGTGACCGGGTCGTGGCAGTCAGCGCAACCGATAGGGTTCACGATCTGCGCTCCCATGCTGCTCCAGGTCGACTTGTAGAACTCGGCCGCCCCCAGCTCCTGGATCATCCTGGGCACGTCGGGGCTCTTGCAGCTCCAGCAGGTAGCCGGCTGGAGGTCCGTGCCGCCGTCCACGCCGGGGTTCCCGGTCCTTAACGTATTGCGGACGTCCTCCACGGCGTAGAAGTGCCCGCGGGGGGCCTGGTAATCCCTGGCGAATGCGTAACCTGCCCAGAAGACCGCCAGGACCGGCCTCTCCCTCAGGGTGTCCTGGGGCTCGCTCCCCATGTGCTTGGACTTGAAGTCCATATCGGCGGTCTTGGCCCAGGTACGGTATTCCCTCGGGTAATTGACGCCCCATACGGCGTTATGCGGTTCGATGCCGGTAATCTCCACCTTCCTGTTGCTGAAGACGGAGGCGGTCTCGGCCCGCTTCTCCCCCACCAGGTAAGCGACGAGTCCCAGGATAACCACGCCGGCGGCCACGCCGCAGAAGATGAAGACGCCTATCGCCCAGACGCTGACGGAAGACTGGTTAGTGGACATAGTTTCACCCTGGGCCCTTTCTAGAGCATGTTCTTGAGCCAGTCCGGGACCGGCGAGTCTGGGTGCGGCGCGCCGGAGGACACGGTGGAACCCAGGTTGCTCACCCGGGTGTGCGGCACCTCGCGGTGGCAGTCCCAGCAGGCGTGGGCCTTCCCACTCAACATGTCCTCGAACCTCGCGTTCATGCGCGTGAACTCCGTCACGAGCGGCGAGTGGCAGCGCAGGCAGTTCTCGAGAATCACCCTGTTGGTGCCGCCCACCGGGCGTATCACCTGCGGGGGCTCGCTCAAGGTGAATACCGCCGCGTGATAGAGCCCGTCGGTGGCCTTGAAGAGCCACTTCTCGACCGTGCCCGTATGCGGCAGGTGGCAGTCGTTGCAGGTGGTCCAGGGCTGATGGGAGCTGGCCTGCCAGGATTGGTAATAGGAGGACATGATGTGGCAGTTGACGCAGGTCTCCGGGTCGTCCCCCACATAGCTGGCGAACCTGGATATGTAGAGCGTCCAGATCCCCAGCCCGACGAACAGGCCGAGCACGGCGGAGATGGCGTAGACCCATCTGTTGGCGATTGTGAAACCGGCCGGTAGATTGACCATGGACCGCTCCGATCTGGACGAACCGCTCCCGCGGCATCACGCTTCGGCGCGGCCTCCCGACCGCAGCCATTTACCTGGAAACTGTCCAAGTATAACACTTTTCTTGTCAAAAAAACTGATCTATGTCAAGGGATCGGGGCTTGCCGTCGCTTGACATGGCCCGTTCCGGCGTTCAGGAAAAACGCGGGGCCGACGCCTGCCCAGCGCGTCCTGCGGGCCGTGAGAATCCGTAGAGTGGACTCGTCCCGGTCGGACATATTCGCGATGAGCGAATCATGGCGTTCAGTTCCCGCCGATGAACTGACGCTACCGCTCAAACATTCGCGAGCGCCGCGCGAGTCGCGAACCTGAAAGGATGCGGGAATTCATTCTCAAACCGTCATCGCAGGCAGCGCAGGCCTGAAAGCATCCCAGCTGGAAGCAATCCCTGCTGGAAACCATCCCAGCTGGAAGCAATCCCAGCTGGAAGCAATCCCAGCTGGAAACTATCCCTGCAGGAACCTATCCCTGCTGGAACCTATCCCTGCTGGAAACCGGCGACGTAATAAACCTGCAGCGCCGAACGCCCGCTCCCGCGCAAGCGGGCGTATCGGCGGTAAAGGCTCCGCCTCCTTGGCAGACCGGCGCATCGTCGGCAGTGTCAGGATGAGAGCCATGATGATTTTGGCGCCCAGCCCCGCTTCAGGCGACCGGGAGGCCTGCGGGAACCACTTCCGCAGTCCATCGGAGACGGGGATGCGGTCCCGCGACCGCCACGCGAAGCGTACCACTGCCCTTTCCCCATCGACCACGCGTCGGACAGTCATGTCGGGCGGGTCGGCAGGAAATCCACATGGTAGACAGAATTTTTCGTCTTCCGGATGCCCGTTCCTCCGGCCGCGGTTCGGAGGCGGCCAACGCCATGACCCGGCCTTTCTCCGGAGTCCTGCCCGAAGCGACTTGGGCAGACTCCCAACGAAACGCCGATTATATCGACATGAAGGACTCAGATCCGCCCGAAGTGAAAGTCCGGCGACTCGGCAGGCTTACAGGGCATGGAGCTTGGAAGTCCGAACGGAGAGGTCAGGTTCTGTCAGGGTTTTCCGCAAACCATGTCCGCGTCTGCCTGGATACAGACCGCCGAAGATCGCAGGGCTACCGGGCCGACACTACGGAACGCCGCTCCGGTCCGACACTCCGGGACCGGCCACGTTCAGGTTCCTTTGTCCAACGGTCGACATGACGGTCCGCCGACCAAACGGATTCCCGAGGGCTTGCCACGCCGGGGGAACCTACAGAGGGCCGCGCACGGCCACGGTCGCCGTCTGTCGGAATCCTTCCCCGCGATAATCCGGGCATCGGGAGGTGGTTCGGCTCCCGCCCGCCCCAATCCGGCAAAGGATGGCCGCCGGCCAGACGCCGCGAGGCTCAAGGAGACGCAACGGTTCCGATGTCTCATGGAACGGCCAGTAAGTCTCGCGACCGCGTCCCGGAATATCGTCATGGCCCGTCTCGGCCCGTCACCGCCAGCCTTGCCCTGTCCATGGTCCGTCTTTCGCGAAATGGCTCATAGGCGCGCGTATCGGAACTTCATGGGCCATCGGGTGATTCGATGGCCTGACATGTCCGACCTAATCCCGGCGGGGCGCCGGGCCGGGAGCCCGCGAACCACGAACCGCCGTCTTCCGGAATCCGGCGTCCCGCGCCCGGCATGAAGCCTGCGGCATCAGGACGGGCCCGCGATTGGGCGCCCCCACGATGCCGGACGGAAAAGCCCCGCCGGCGGCACATCAGGCGTCGCCAGGCAGGGCGTTCAAGGGATACGGATTATCGGGCGAGAATCGGACTGTCCCGGAATCCCCCGTTCGCGTTCCCCCCACGGCCGTCAGGACCTTCAGGGACGGCGGCGTCCAGGGTCCCCGTGCGTCCGGGGACCAGCCCGTCCGCGGCACAGGGAGGGCACCGCAAGGCGCACGGCTGGCCTGCGGCCATCCCGGACGCGCGGGGGCACGGCCGGGCCGACGGAGGGGCCGGGGCGCAGTCCGGCTCTGGAACCGATGGAAGAGCGAAGCGGAGGGGGCAGGCGGATGGGGCTGAGGATCGCGCCCCGGGGCGCGGTCGGGGCGAAGCCCGACCGTGGGGGAGGAATCAGAGGTTGTCCTTAAGGGTGCCCTGGACCAGGGAGTTCAAGATGTCGCGGTTCAATATCACGATGTAGGGCTTCTCTTCCATGATGGCCTTCTTGCCCTTGAGGAAGGTGAGAGCCCGGGAGACGGTCTCGGGCGAGGTCCCTATGAAGGACGCTAGCTGGCCCTTGCTGAAGTTGAGCTTCACCCTGCCGCTCACCTCCTCGCGGTTGAGGATGAAGGACGCGAGCCTCGCCGGGGCCTCCTTGATGGTCCTGGACTCGAAGAGGTGGGCGAAGTCGGCCAGCTTGAGGGCGAGGATCTTCAGGAAGTTGCCCGAGAGATCGGAGTGCTCGGTGATGAGCCTCCTCAGCCTGTCGCCGGGGAAGTAGTAGGCGGCGGACTTGTCCAGGGACTGGGCGGTCGAGGGGTATCCGTGCTCCAGGAAAATCCCGGCCTCGCCGAAGGAGTCGCCGGGCAGGAGCACGCGGAGGAGCTGCTCCTTGGTGCCGTTGCCGCTCACGAAGATGCGCACCCTGCCCTCCACCAGCACGTAGATTCCGCTTCCCGGATCGCCGCGGTTGAAGATGACCTGCCCAGGCTGGAAGCGCTTGAGCACGGCAATCTGGATGAACGTCTCGACGTCCTGCGGCTCCAGACCCTGGAAGAAGGATGCGCCCCTCACGATGTTGTTGAACTCTTCTTGCGTCATTTGCAGCCTCCGTGGCGCCGGCCCCGGCTCGGGCGTCCGGCGAGACATAACCAGTCCAAGAGGAAAATACCACAAACCACCGAGAAAAAAAATACCCACGATCGCCGACAGCTTCTTTGTTTATGCCATAAAGGAGGCAACCCGGCGAAATACAAGGGTTACGGACAAGAAAAAAAATATCGCCGTCCACATTAATCGCCGCCTAGGAGTCCCCCCGTCCGGGCCGCCCGCTCACGTCCGCGACACACGCCAGCCCCTGAAAGGTAAAGGAACATGAAAGGTGTAGTCGGGAAATGCCGTGGCGAAACGGATTTCCGGCCTGGTACCCATTTCCCGCACGAAACGGGCGGCTCCGGGCAATGCGGCATAAAATCATTTTTTTAACTGGCAAAATACCGGTTATGCTCGCGAATCGCGTAACCGGATTCAAGATGCACGGCAAAACGACCAAAATGCGGGCAAAACTGCGAAATAAAACTCAATGCGGAAAACAGGCGCAAGGCTTGATGACAGATGCGGTACCGGATCAGTTGCATACCGGAACGTGGTGCGTGCAAAGGAATATCTAGTCAGCCGTACGCGTCACTGCGCGAAAGGCGAGATTCGGAAGAGGAGCGGCATACGGGGGCGAAATGCCATAATGATACCAGATTTAAACATACCATCGACGGATCGCGGCCCATGCCCCGCGGACCGCTAGAGTCCCGGGCGAGAACCCGAAGCCGGGCGACGGGCCTGCCCCGATGCCCGGTGCCCGGTGGCCGGTGGCCGGTGGCCGACCGAAGACCCGGCCGGTCACGGACAAGGCACGGGGGTCGCCACGTCGGGCGACCGCGAACGCAACGGATTCGGGACCTTGAATCGGGCTCTCGGGAAGGCATACCGCCTCCCTTCGCCGAAGTTGGACATTCTCTGAGCCTGAGGGCGGCGGTCCCGAGAGCACAGAGGCGGGCCCGAGAGCGCAGAGGCGGGCCCGAGAGCACATATGACGGAACCGCAATAAGTCGGAACGGCGACCCGGAGCAGGCAACGCCTCCTGGACATTGGCCACTGGGACGCTGAATGGTAGGCCAAACATACCAGTCATAGGGCCATGACTGCCAAGCCGCCCTGTTTGGATCGCCCTCGCCTCATCTGGCTCTTCGTCATGAATCCCTCGCCAACATATTACAGTGGCGCCATATATGAGGACGGTCCAGAAAGCGGTCCCGAGTCCTCTCGGCTCTTGCCCTCGGGCTTCGACCCTACGGGGCCGGCGAGCGGCCTCGGAGGGCGCGGCTACGGGATCGGAGCTGGCCCGCGCAACGGAGCCGAGTCCAGGCCGGAATCCCGAAGATCCGGGGCGAAGCCTAAGGGGCGCTACGGACCGGCGAATGCTCCATAGAGACGATCAACGGCGAGCCAGGGGGGAGGAGTTCGAACATGGCACGGGTGGCGGGGAGGAGAGGAGATATCGACCGGCGGGAACGGGCACCGGGCCGGGCATCGACCGAGATCTGGCCGACGGGAGGCGAGCCTTGAATTCGGGGAACCGGGAAAGCGCAGGGCGCGAGGCCAACGTGGGAGGATATGAAGGCCGACAAGGGAGCCGAGGCGACAGGGGCGATGAGGCAGGCAAAGCCGCATGGGCCAATCCCGGGGCGGGAGTCCGTCATGCCCGGCAGGCGTCTCTCGGGCCTGGAGGAGGGATACCTAAGTCCTGGCGGTATAGCGGAGGAGGGCTCAGGGCAGGACAAGGCCAAAAACACCTCTTCCCCGCCCGGCCGGGCGCCCGGGAGGTTTCAGGCCCGTGAAAGACCGGCCCTTGCGAGCTGGGCCGATGTCCGGACAGGCGCCGGGGCATCGTACATCCGTCGGCATAAACGGGCCTGGAGCCGACAGGCGAACGTGCACGGAAAGTCAAGGGAAGAGAGACGCTACTTCGTCGTGAGCGTCTTTACCAGGGTTTTCACCAGCGTCTTCACGATCCTCTGATCGGACAGCTTCTTGAGACCGGTCAGCTCCTCGACGATGGGACTGATCCAGGCCGGAGTCCTCTGCGACTCCTTGGCGGGGATTTCCACGCCCAGGAGCCAGTCCACTGAACAGTTCAGCACCTTGCCCATGCGGATGATCGTATCCAGGGAAGGCTCGCGGTAACCGGACTCGTAAGACGAGATGGTGGTCGGCCCTCGCCCGATTTTCCTCGCCAGGCTGCGCTGGGTAATGCCAAGTTCCTGCCGGCGGCGATACAGCCGGGTCTTTAGACTGTTGGCCATGTTGCTCCTTTCACGTCAGGCCTAAAACTGAATCTTTGGATCAAATCTATCACATTCCCTGGGTTAAGACAATAGAACCCGGTTCCGATTCCGGCCAGCGCTTCAAATTTGTTTGCCGGGAAAACCCGTCAGGCACCCGCGCATAAGGGAAAACGTTAGGGAGACCCCGCAGATAACCCCCACGGCTGTCCCGCGCCAGTAACGTCGCAGAGCCTAGGCGGTCGTCCGAGCGGGCCGCAGGACACCCAGATGGCTACACCTCAAGGCGGATGCCGGACAATACCGACCTGGCGCATAGCACCAAAAAACGCTCCAACCCGCATCAGGATCCGATGCAAGCCCACGCCCGATCGCGTTTCGAACGTGCCCTCTCGCTCTTCGACCGAGCAACAGCCCGCCAGCCCTTCGGTCGGGCAACCCAGCCGGGCGCCCGCCGAGTGTCCGGCCAAGCGTAAGACAAACCCGTGAAATATGATAAACCCGACAAAAATGAAGAAAAGGAACACCCGAAACGAGACGGCGATATGACAGAGCGGGTGCCGGTAATGAGGGGGCCGGGGAGAAGGGGAGACTACGGAGGTTGGGATGGGAAGCTGTGGGGAGACGCAAATGGAGGCTGAGCGGAAGAAAGAGGTCATGGGGAAAACGCACGACAGTGCAGGGGAAAACAGAAGAAACAACAGGAAAGCGGAAGTAGTTGGTTGGAAGTCACGGCTTGTAGATAATGGAAACCCGGCGCGGACGGACAAACGCCCGGAGGTGTCTGGCACCGTCTCCGGCATCGCTCATGACGCCGCGACCACCGCCGTCTCACCGGCCCCTTCCAGTGAGACGGCTCCCGAGACGAAGTGTAGCTTGTCATCGACTTTGATTGGTGATTTCACCGCCTTTTATTCCCCAGGAAACAGGAATGGCTTGCCCATCGGCTTTGCCCAAAAGCCTGACGAGCCGATGCCGGTTTCCCGAGAGAAGCTTCTCGTCTGCCGGGTCGGGACAAACATGATATATTGTCAACAATCTATATAGTTTAACAGACAAAAATTGCTTTTACGGGGAAATAGGACTGCAATTTCAAGGCACGATTAAATATATGACTGATAATTACTGATATTATTAGAAATAAAACTTTGCCCTCATTTCAAGCTTCACATCCGGTGCCGCTTCCGGTTACCGAGCTCCGCCCCAAGCCTCCAAAACCTGACTTCATCTTGGGTCCTGACGTATGGCCGTGACATGGTGACGTCCCATGATTACGGCTCAAAAAGCGATATCATGCCGATGAGTGACGCATTCACCAATAGTCCAGACCGCGACGAAAGGCCTATCGCCAGGTCCCCCGGCACAGACGTCGGTTTGAACGCATCGAGAGTTAGAGACGCTCTCCTGGGCAGACTGCCACGCCCTTGATACACCAGGACCGACTGCCACGCATCGACACCCGGGCCGACGGCTCAGAGCCACAGGTCCACGGACAGACGGCTTCGCTCAAAAATTTCCGGACGACGACCGGTTTTCCTCATGTCGTCCAGGCATACAGCTTCATGTTGATTATCGACACCCAGCCGTATGAAATCTTTGAAGCCATTGCAATATGAAGAATGGTCTAGTCCGTGATGCCCAAGAAACATTTCATAATAAACTTTCCAATTGCGAACCGAATCCCAGCGGAATCAGGTCGACCACCGGTACAAAGTCTCGACTGAAATTCCACCGGAAGCCTTGACGGGAAAACGTCTGAACTATGAGGCATGTCCATGTCGACATTGTCCTCTCCTGCTCAAAATGCCTGACGCTCCGGGATTTCAAACTATAACCACCATGAACATCTGGGCAGTTGTACCCTTCAATCCCCTCACCCGCATACGGTCAGTATCGCACATACGTTTTAAAAATCCGAACCTGACCTCGATCCCTCATCGATTTCTGGACTTCTTCCCGGAGGCGACATCCGAACCATACTTCTTCCTTTTGGCGGGAACCAGAGACTTGTCCGTGTACCCCTGGCTATCGGACCGCCTCAGAACGCAACGGGAACCCCATTTTCATTGCAGTAACGGCCGGAGAGGACGAACGTGGAGGTATAGACGAAGCCGTCCCTGGTCTTCCGGCGGACGGTTTCAACCGCCTTCTCTTGTGGGCAACGCGTAGCCGAACCACAGTTATGGGTATCGAACTACGTCTAGCTGGCCGGATGCGCATCGTATCGTACGAGTAATTCGCCGTGCCGCCGATGAGGCCCGGCGCCCTTCGCGCCGTCCAACAGAGCGATGATGAACTTCTGGAATTCCTTGGCGGCGCCGTTGACGCTCCGCGACAGCTCCCGCACTGCCTCCTTGAGGTCATCCTGGCTACCGAAGGTGCCCAGTACGATCTACCCTAGGGTGCCGCCCAACTCGTAGTCGGTATCATTGAGGGCCACCGTCAGCGACTCCGCCAGCGACCTGCGCTCGAACTCCAGCGCCTTTTCACCTGTCCTTTGAGCTCCGCGTTCTCCCTGGCGAACGCCGAGTTCTTGTCCTTCAGGGACAAGATTTCCGCCTTGAACTCCGTCTTCTCGTCGTTCAAGGCCAGAGTTGCCAGGTCCCTGTCCCGGCCCGACGACATAACGTCAACCATCGCCTCCTTCATGTTGAATACGTTCGCCTCCGTGTCACGGTCGGCACCGAGTGCGCAGAAGCTCACCTCGCGGATCAGGCTGTCCTTGAAGACCGCCGCCGGGCCTTCGATCGACCGCCCGTTGACCGGCTCTTCCCCTTGGCATCTAGCCATATGACCGTCTCCGGCAAGATGCGCACCGACATCTGCCAAGGGAAACCCTGATCCGCCAGATTTGCCACCTTGGCCCCCGCGCCCGCGTTAGCCACTTACCCCTCCACCTTGAGGGAGGTGCCGATCATGACGACGGAAGTGAACCCGACTATCTGCCCCGAATCGTGGTCCAGAGCACGGGCATCTTGTCCGGAGCCCTGGTGGTCTTTAGGTCGAATATCACGCGATCCCACATGCAGTGGTCCATGATTATCCCCCCGCCGTAAGCGGTGCCCCTGAACCTGCGTATACCGTCGGCGTCCGCCGCCGCGATCTCGGCCCCCGCGATGAGGGTGAACACTTGATCTTCGGCCTGTTTGATGCTATCCATATGTCAGTAACCTCTCGAAAGGAGGCCTCCCATGAGCGATGCGACTAAGTACCTGGACGAGAACGGAAACGACCTCCGGTACGGGCACTATTTCCACAAGGCCTGGATCCCAGATCCGCCCGCGATAGTCAGCCTCAAGAAGTCCGGCGAATGGGACAAGTTGACGGATCTTCAAAGGCGCTGGGCCTTGCGCGACAGTTATGAATTCGATGAGGAGTTACTGGAACTCGTTCGCGAGGACCGTCGCAGGATCAAGCGTATCCTCAAAGAAAGGAAGGAGAGAAAAGGGAAAATCTGATATCCGCCTCCGTCACACCGTCCAGAAATTCTACCTGCACCCTCCAGCAGTTTTTTTACTTTTCACCGTAACTGTCCTTTTTTTCCCGCCAAACATTCTTAACCTTGAAAACCGATCCGTACGCGAAAAGATGTTCGAATTCCTGCGAATGAACACTGACGGTTCTTATGGGGATCCCTTTCGCGGATACGACCTCGATTAGAATCCCGTCTTTTTCCCCTCTAAAAGTCTCGGCGGTTCCTAGCTTTTCCCAGAACGATGACGCCAAATCAAGCTCAAACGTCTTTCCTTCCGGATTGCCGTAACGTTTCGTTTTGACCTTCAAAAAAGTGATGAGATTCATCTTTGTCCGGTCAGGAGTTAGGTTGCACTTTTCCCATATATGATGTTAAATCGGCACTCAATGTCCAGTAGCCATAGGAGAAAATATGGATTTGACAGGACAGTTGAACGAGATAGACCGGAACAGGGACCTGTTGCGCGAAAAGTGTAGGCTGACGCCTCAGCAGATCACGAATTTCGACAACCATTTCCGCATCACCAACACCTTCACGTCGAACGCAATTGAAGGAAACCGGCTCACGGTCATGGAGACGAAACTGGTACTGGAGGACGGGATTTCTGTCGGAGGGAAGAGATTGAACGATCTTCTGGAGACCGTCTCGCACGGGAAGGCGTTCGACCTGATGTTGGAGATCGCCAGGGAAAACACGCTGGATACGATTTCAAAAAATTTGTTGCGCATCGTTTCGGATCTTCACTCTTGTTTTTACGGGATGATAGATAACAAACGCGCCGGCATCTACCGCGATGTGGTCGTGTTCATCGGCGGCGCTAGCGTCGTCCCGCCTGCGCCGGAAAAGCTGGACACGGCTATGGAGGATTTCGGCGCGACGTTCGGCAAACTCAAGGAAACATATCATCCGGTCCTCCTGGCGGCCTATGCCCACCTGAGATTCGTTCAGATCCACCCTTTCATCGACGGCAATGGCAGGACGTCGAGGCTTCTCATGAACCTTATCCTGGTTAACCAAGGTTATCAGATCATCGATTTCGGAGAGCAAGTCCGAGATCGGTATTTTTTCACGCTTGAGACGGCTTCCAATCAAAACTATAGGGACAACGCGTTCTACGATCTCGTAGCCGATCTTGAGCTGACGGCACAGAAGGACTACATGCGGATAAACAACATTGACTATCCCGGACCTGTACCCCAAACACCGCCTTCCGGGCCGCGCAACGGACCTAGGATGGGATGATCGCGGGCTATTCTTTCATGTGTGGGGAGTGAGTCTTGAATCAAGCTGACGAGTCTTTTTAATTCCTGGGCAGAGTCTTTCTAATTCTTGGACATAATTGAAGCGAGTTCACCTCCCGGACTCATTGCAATATCCACCGACAGCCGTTCTTGGGGTGTAACAAGACGCCTGTCTCGCACGGTGTTCGCGGTGCCATCCTTTTCATATCCAGCACTTATCCCGACTTCGGGACAAATGCTGATTCCACCGCAACCCCATCTCATGTCCTGACAGTCATTTGATAGCAGAGTGTCTGGGTAAATGGTGCGCAGATGGGCGGTAGCTTAAGGCCCTGGCGAAAGGGTGCCCATGCGATGGCCGCATGGCCTTACGCTTCTCTGTCGAGGGGGAGGCTTTTTGCGGTGGAATAAAAGAAGGCGCAGGACGCGAAAAGGAAAAACCCGCGAATCCCTAAAAATTGCCTGGGTTCGCGGGGTTCGCTTGCCGTCCCGAAAGACACTTGAAATGGCGTTTGGCGCACCAGTACTTGCTTCCGTTAGGATGGATGGACTTCCATGTAGAGGCCCTACCTCATCCCGTCGAAGAGATGAATCGGCTTCAACCCCGCTTTCTGGCTACGGATCCGGGCTTCTGACAACATAAACTGCCTCTCAAGGGATTTATGGCGCATATTATGATGCTTTCGGATGCCGATGTCCACATATTTCACCCTCCCAGACATACTCCACATAAAACGAAACCCGCCTGAAACCTAATTCCCAGGCGGGTTTACCATACGGAGACGAACCATGCCTAAGCAATGAAACAAGGCATTGGCGCGCCAGGAAGGAGTCAGACATATTTGACAATATCTTGATAATCAAGCACTTTGAATAGTATCATATCGTAGCGTTGCCGTCAAGGTTGCTGTCCGCAATTTTTCCTAACATTCTTTCCTGGGGCTCAAATGAGCATATCAACCCCTCCGCCGCCCTGAAGCTCTCCGACTCCAGCTCGATGCCCGTCGCCGAGTGTCCCGCCTCGACCGCCCCCTTGACCAGCGAACCTCCCCCCATGAACGGATCAAGCACGTCCGACCCCGGAGCAAGGACCCGCAGGAGCGCCGAGGCCAGTTCCGGCGGCTTCGCCGTCACGTGGTTCTTGGCCGAGGGCCGCACGGGGAAGGTCAGGACCCCCGGCAGGGCCGAAGAGGTGGGCGGAGACCAGGGTCCTTTAGTGGCGAAGACGACATACTCCGCCTGGTGACGGAAATACCCCAGGTTGGGACGCGCCTGGGGCGTCTTGTCCCACACGACGGTAGACCGCCAGATCCATCCGGCGGCCTGGACGGCGTCCGTGAACAGGGGCAGCTGGCGCCAGTCGGCAAAGAGGAGGAGACTCCCGTTCGTTCGGGCGATCCGCCAGGCCTGGGAAAGCCACATCGACATCCACGCCAGCTGGCCGCGCTGGTCGCGCGAGTCGCCGGGCTTGGGCGGGTTGCGGCGGGG
>JAISFS010000126.1 GCA_031263485.1 Deltaproteobacteria bacterium
GGTCCTTTACGGCCAGCACACGGCGGAGACGGGACAGATCTTCGAGCCCGAAGCCGTCGACCGGGCCTGGCACTGGACCGAGGGTCAGCCTTGGCTGGTCAACGCCCTGGCCAGGGACATCGTGGTGAAAAGGTTCAAAAACGACTACTCCAGGCCGGTCACGGGAGCCGACGTCGAGTCGTCCGTCAAGGACATGCTCCTGCGAAACGATCCCCATTTCGACTCCCTTGCGGAGCGGCTCAGGGAACCGAGGGTCAGGGGAGTGATGAACGCCGTGCTGGTCGGGGCCGCCTTGCCCGTCGACGTTCCCGACGACGATGCCCGATACGTCGTCGAGCTGGGGCTCCTGAAAGCCGACCCGGAATCCGGCCTGCCCAGCAGGCCGGCCAACCCCATGTACGGGGAGCTGATCGTCAGGTCCCTGACCAGGGGGCTCCAGGAGCGGATGCCCAAAAGCCTTGCCAACAGGTGGACCGACGGGACGAGAGTCGACATGAACGGCCTTCTCGAGGCGTTCCGGCTATACTGGAGCGCAAACAGCGAGATCGCCGCGGAAAGGAGCGCGGCCGAAGGCGTCCTGCGAAAGGGCGTCCGAAAGAAGCTGGCTCATTTCGATGCCGAGGACAAGGCCAGGATAGTAGGAATAATCGCCGACGTATTCCGGGGCAGCCTGGCCGGGCAGGCCAGGGAGGCCTTCGCCTGTCTCGTGCTGCAGGCCTTCCTGCAAAGGGTCATGAACGGAAGCGATGCCGTGGTGGCGAGGGATTACGCGAGCGGGAGAGGGCGGGTCGATCTGTGCGTGATCTACAAGGGAATCCGCTATCCCCTGGAACTGAAGATCAAGGGCGTCCAGCCCCGCGAGGAAAGCCTCGGTCAGCTGCACGGATATATGGACAGGTTGCAGGCGCCCGTAGGCTGGCTGGTGGTCTTCGACATGGACAGTGATGTGCCGTGGAGCACCAAGCTGTTCTGGGATACCCTGACTCGCGGAGGCAAGACGATACACGTGGTGGGATGCTGACCGCGCCCGGTGACCCCCGTTTTTCGGTCGACGCCTTCGGCAAGGGTGCGGGATAATCCCCGCCGGATACCGATGCCTTTGGAGAAATCCCGTCCGTGTTCTGTGTTCTGTGTTCTGCGTTCAGCTATGCGGACACCGATATCAGATACGTCGCGAATCGCGTCTTCCGGCGAAACCTGTCCTCCGGCCGACACCGCATCGTTCGAGCAGTCCCCGCAGGGTCTTGCCCGCAATGCTTTGCGGGAGCCGTCCCGGCACGGCCGAAACCCCCGCCGGGAGCCGTTGGCGGGTCTTGCGAAACACGGGAAGCCTTCATGTGGAAATCGGAATCCGCTAAACAGTCGCGGGAAGCCACGGGAAGCCGTCACGGTGATCCGTGCGCCACAATGCCGATGGCCCGCCCCCGCGGCCCCTGGTCGAGTGGAAAGCTTGTAAACCGGCCGTCTTCCTGAGTCGCGACGGATGCCAACCGCCTGGCAGACGCCATGCTCCGCTATCCCCTGTCCGTCGCTTTATGGAGGTCGTTGGGAGACTGTTCACGTAACGTGGAGCGTTCGCCGTCGTACCTGGCTCCGTCTATCGTGGTTTGCGGCCCCTCCGCCTTACGCCTCCTCTCCTCCGTCTCTCCTTCTCTGTGCCTCTGCGGGACATATGGAAAGTTAGCGACGGAGGTTTTGTGCGTGGTGGACATCGATTTGCAGGGATGAATGGGCCTCCCCTGCCCGGTTGTCCTCATGGGCAACATTCCGGCTGTGACTCCTGCCGCGCTTCCCTTTGCCGTCGGCCTGGCCGGCCGCAGAATGGCCTCTCAGCCCTCCGCGTTGAGCGACTGGTCGAATCTGAGCCAGCCTGTGGGGTGGGGCCCGCGTCCACTGCTCCAGTCCGCTTTAAAGAATCATGCCTCCGAGTCTGAGCCCTGTGGTTTTCTGAGGGGCGGTGTCCGCGGACGGTACATGCTGTCTTGTCCAAAGGCGGGACTTTGGTTTCTTGACACAACTCCAGGCCCATCGCACGAGAGGATTATCGTTTCTGTCTTGCCGGCGTACTGGGTCATCTCTTGAAAGGACTGTACGCGCGTGCTTCGGTAACCTTGGCTGCGGCGTATAGTCGACCCTTGCCGTATCCCTGCCTTCACCGGGTTAGGCGGCATGGATGATGCGTTCACAATAAAGTCACGAAGCAGTGACACGCATCCCCGCCTCACTGTCTCCGGGGTGTGGCGGCTCCGCGCAATAGCCTTCTGGGGTCGGCTCCGCCTCACGGCCATTGGCTCGGTGCCTCAGCAATAGCTCCGGGTGTCAGCCCCCGAACCGATGGGACCGATCGACGGTTCCCGGCTCGGCGGCTCCGCGCGGCGGCCCCCGGGTAGCAGAGTAAGTTTCGGTCGGAAGCGGGTAGTTCTTCTCCATCCCGAGGAAATCAAGGGAAGTCTGGACTTTTTTTGAGAATGCGTCTGATTTTTGTCTGCCTTCTTGCTATCGAGTTCAAGCAGGGGCG
The DNA here is from genome assembly GCA_031263485.1 of Deltaproteobacteria bacterium. Taxonomy (GTDB): domain Bacteria; phylum Desulfobacterota; class Desulfarculia; order Adiutricales; family Adiutricaceae; genus JAIRZX01. Next base: position 2,519 of record JAISFS010000126.1, read on the forward strand.
GGAGGGAATTCCGGAGTTTCCAGAAAACGGTTTTCGCCGAGGCATCATGTCACCTGACCGATTTCCTCTCACTGAAACCGTTGGCCGGGGTCTCCAAATTTAGGGTTTTAGTCCATGACCGATCTTCTGCCTGAATTGATGGGAGCATTTTTTGGCGAGTGGGTGTCTGCGCCAAATTCCATCATCATCCGCATCACATAATGTGAAATCCTCG